>DMLA01000066.1 GCA_003453555.1 Chloroflexota bacterium
CGAATTTCTCCTTAGCCATCTACCTTCTCCTTTCGCTTATGGAGCCCACGCCCGGATTTGAACCGGGGACCGCATTCTTACCAAGAATGTGCTCTACCGCCTGAGCTACGTGGGCCTATTAACAAAGCAGAGGTTGGATATCCACTTTTCCGACTTCTCTAAAAATGGGCAGGGGAGGATTCGAACCCCCGAAGGCGTATGCCAACTGATTTACAGTCAGTCCCCTTTGGCCACTTGGGTACCTGCCCCCGCTGAAAGTGATGTAATTTAACCTCTCTAATAGCCTTGTTGAACTCCTTGGTTTGTGAGTCGGCGGAGAGATTTGAACCCCCGACCGAGTGTTTATCCGTCAGGATCCTGAATGTAAGCTGGCGGGAGGAATCGAACCTCCAACGGCGGTTTATCCGTTCGCACGCCCTTGACGTGGTCAGGACCCCGAATGTAAGCCGGCGGAGGGATTTGAACCCCCGACCGAGTGTTTACAAAACACTTGCTCTACCCCTGAGCTACGCCGGCACGCGAAGGCTCCACTCATACGCCTTGGCGTGCTTAGGACCCCGAGGGACAAAACCGCTGCTCTACCCTTTCTACATCGGCTTTGATTTGATAATTATACCCACTAACCCTTCTTTGGTCAAGTTCAACCCCATCGCCAGGTGGTGCCTCCTGGCCCATCCTCTAAGATGACGCCCAGTTTGCTCAGTTCCTCCCGGATCTTGTCAGACAAGGGGTATAATTTGGCGGCTCGCAACTCATCACGAACGCTCACCAAGAGGTCGATGAAGGGTGTCGCGGCTACCCCCTTGGCCTCGGCCTCCAGTTTCAGGCCCAGGACGCCGGCCAGTTTCTTCAAGGTCTCTTGCGCGGTGAAGAAGGTCTCACCTCCTGCCCCTTCATCTCTGGCTTGGTTAATGGCCCTCGCCAGGTCGAATAGGGTAGCCAAAGCCTGGGCGGTGTTGAGGTCATCGTCCATCGCCTCCTGAAAGGCCTGGTGTGTCTCCTCTACCTTTTGGGCTAGTTCTGGGGAGGCTTGGCCCTCTTCCTGGTAAGGCGGCCTGAGGGCGGCGCGCAACCGTTCCCCTCCTCGCTCGGCGGCCAATACCCCCTCCTCCGACCAGGTGAGGGAACTCCGATAGTGGGAGGAGAGGATGAAGAGGCGGATAGCATCGGGGCTATACCTCTCTAGCGCCTCCTGGATGCTAACGAAGTTAGCCAAATGCCGGGTCATCTTCTCCTCTTCCTCTGAGGGACGGAGCAGCCCGTTATGCACCCAGTACTTGGCGAAGGGCACCCTTCCTGTGTAGGACTCCGATTGGGCGATCTCGTTCTCATGGTGGGGGAAGAGAACATCCTGTCCTCCACCATGGATATCGATCTGCTCTCCTAGAAACTTCATCGCCATGGCTGAGCATTCGATGTGCCAGCCCGGCCGCCCCTGCCCCCAGGGGCTATCCCAACTCGGCTCGCCGGGCTTAGCCGCCTTCCAGAGGGCGAAGTCCATAGGGTGCTCCTTGCGGGGATCGACCTCTATGCGAGCCCCGGCTTGCATCTCCTCTAGGGTGCGGCCTGACAATTTGCCGTAGTCGGGATCGCTCGTCACTCTGAAATAGACATCCCCATCTACCACGTAGGCATGTCCTTTAGCCATCAACCCTTGGATGATATCGAGCATCTTGTCGATGACCTCGGTGGCTCGAGGGTGGTGATGGGCTCGCTTAACGTTGAGGCCATCCATCTCGGCCCAGAAGCGCTCGATATACCTTTCGGCTAACTCGTTGACCGAGATGCCCAGGGCCTGGGCGGTCTCTATGATCCGATCCTCGATGTCGGTGAAGTTCTGGACGTGTTGGACGGTGTAGCCTCGGTACTCCAGGTAACGGCGGAGGACGTCGAAAAAGATATAAGACATGGCATGGCCTACATGGCAGGGGCCGTAGAGGTTAGGCCCGCAGACGTACATACGAACTTCTTTATCCTTAGAGGGGATAAACTCCTCTTTACGTCGGCTCAGGGTATTATAGATCTGCATGTCTCACCTCTCTGGGATGCCTTAAGCCAGGGATGCCAACTTGGCATCCCCCAGATAGGTGCAACCGGAGATCCTTAGGAGGTTGGCCAATTCTCGCCCCTTTATCTATCTTGCTGTTCGGTTGGAGGGGCCGTCATAGCCTTGAGCCGCCACCACCAGTTCTACCGCCACAGGGATGGGTATCTTACCCGTATTAATGACTAGGTGGTAGAGGGTGGGGTCCAGCCATTCCACCCGATGATACCGCCTCAGGAATTCTCGGCGGGTTCGGTCGCTGGCTTTCACCCGGGTTATCGCCTCGCGAGGCCCCAACCCCTCCCGTTCCATTATCGTCTCCACCCGCTGCTCGAAGGGGGCTACCACTTGGAGGTGGAAAGCCCGTGGGAAATCGCGCAACAACACCTGGCTGCCCCTGCCCAAGATAAGCACATCGCCGCTCTTAGCCAGATCCCGGATCACCATCCCTACCATGCGGACGTAGTCATCCATGGTGGCCGCGAAAGGGGGGATAGCCGGGCTGAGGATGCCCCCGAAGGGCAACGGTATAGAGGCCGCCGGCTCCCGCAGGGAGGCCTCTGGCGTAGGAGGGATGGGGGGCATGGCCTTCATGCTATTCAGGATGCGCTCGATGAGGCTCCGCTGCCCTTCGTATTCCATCTCTTGAAGGGCCACCTCTGGCACACCAGCCTCTTGGGCGGCCTGGCGGATTATCTCTCGATCCACGAACCGCAGCCCCAGCGCTTCAGCCGCCCGAGCGCTGATCTCGCCTCCGTGGCTCCCCAATTGCCGGGAAACGGTTATCACGGTCATTCTAAGACCCCTTCTCCTCCGGATGGGCGAAGATCATCCGCCCGGCAACTGTCTGTAGGACCCTGGTGACCACGATATTTGTACTACTACCTATGTATTGACGTCCGTTCTCCACTACCACCATGGTCCCATCGTCTAGGTAGCCTACGCCTTGTCCTGGTTCCTTGCCCTCTTGAAGAATGTGTATCCGTAGCGACTCGCCGGGCAGGTAAACCGCTTTCACGGCGTTAGCCAACTCATTGATATTCAAAACCCGCACGCCTTGCAGTTCCGCCACCCGGTTAAGGTTGTAGTCGTTGGTGACGATGGGACAACGGAGGGTTTTGGCTAACTTTACCAGTTTCCCGTCCGCGTCCTTGATATCCTCCACATCCATGTCGGTGATACGGATGGGTACGATCGATTCCTTTTGGAGTTTGTTCAGCATATCCAGGCCCCGCCTTCCTCGATTCCGCCTCAGGGTGTCGGGGGAGTCGGCGATGTATTGGAGTTCATCCAGGATGAAACGGGGAACGAGCATCGTCCCTTCGATGAAGCCGGTCTGGCTGATGTCAGCGATGCGGCCATCTATGATGACGCTGGTGTCCAGGAGGACCGAACGGCTGTTGGGGCGGGAGAGGATCTCCTTGGAGAAACGGCTGCCGATGATCCCCATCAGATCTTCCTCCCTTATGACTAGGACGGCGACCCCCAGGGAGCCAAAGAGGAGGCTGGAGATTAAGAGTGTCACCGTCCCCCAGGGTGTGGGAAGGCGGGAGAGGGCGAAGGAGAAGGGGAGGGATATCACTAGACCGATGGCTAGGCCCAGCACGCCAGCCAAGAGATGACGGACTGGGATCTGCTTGATCTGGCCTCGAAACCAACGAAAAGGCCTGAGGATCAGCCAGGGGGTAGTCAGAAGTCCTAACGCTGCCCCGGCCAGGATGAGGGAGAGGATATAGCGGATATATGATGGTGTATCGATAAGACCTGTCTTCTTGCCCAGGAAATCGGCTAGGAGCCAACCGAGAGCGCTAAAGAAGATCATACCTATTAGGCGAACCATAAGTTCTAACCTCATTTTCATCTCCTTTCAATAAAAAGAGTGTACCTCTAAGTACACTCGAGACAGAGTTACTACTATGCCCGGAGGCTCCTCTCCAACGCCCCTTCAACCCTTGTGAAGAAGCCTCCTTATCCAGCAGACCATCGATAATGAGTCCTCGCTACCTCGTTGCTCTCGTGGGTACCTAGGGATAAAAGCACTCAAATTATGTATCTACCACAGGGGTAGAAATGATCATTTATATGATAACATAATGTTCCTCAAATGTCAAAGGCGACTACCCTAGGATAGTCGCCTTCCCTTCTTATCTCTATATGTGCTTTAGGAAGGGGTCTCTCCTTCTACCAACTCCAGGGCCCGTAGTCGTATCTGCTCATCCACGACGTCAACGACAACGGTGTCACCGGGCTGGAATTCGCCGGCTAGTACCCCTTCGGATAAGGGGTCTTCCACCCTTTGTTGGATGACTCGACGCAGAGGACGGGCTCCAAAGTGGGGGTCATACCCTTCTTTGGCTAGAAGTTCCTTGGCCTTTTCCGTGGCCTCTAATTGGATCTCTTGATGACGCAGCCGTTCTTGCACCTCGCTGAGCATCAACTCCACGATCTGTTTGATCTGTTCTTTAGTGAGGGCGCGAAAGACGACGGTGCCATCGATCCGGTTAAGGAACTCGGGTCGGAAGGTCTTCTCCAGTTGGTCGAGGACCTTCTCCTTCATCTTCTGGTACTCTTCTTCGGCGGTTTTCGCCTCGTCTCGATGAACGGCGAACCCCAGGGACATCTCACGGGTGAGAAGTTCGGCCCCCACATTGGAAGTCATGAGGATGATGGTGTTGCGGAAGTCCACACGGCGGCCCTTGGCATCGGCTAGACTCCCGTCTTCCATGATCTGGAGGAGCATATTGAACGCTTCGGGGTGTGCCTTCTCTATCTCGTCTAGGAGGATCACCGAATAGGGACGACGCCGTATCGTCTCCGTTAGTTGCCCTCCTTCCTCGTATCCGACATAGCCCGGCGGGGCTCCCACCAGGCGAGACACGTTATGACGCTCCATAAATTCCGACATATCCAGTTTGATGAGCGCTTCCTCGCTACCGAACATGAACTCGGCCAAGGCCTTCGCCGTCTCCGTCTTGCCTACGCCCGTGGGGCCCAAGAAGATGAAGGTTCCGATGGGCCGCTTGGGGTCCTTGAGTCCCGCTCGCGCGCGCCGCACCGCTTTAGAGATGGTCTCTATCGCTTCATCTTGGCCCACGATCCGTTGGTGGAGAGCCTCCTCCATATGCAATAACCGCTTTGACTCCTCGCCAGCGATGCGGGTAACGGGCACCCCCGTCCACATAGAGATTACCTCGGCGATGTCCTCAGCGGTGACTTGGGGGAGTTCGACCTCTTCGGAGCCTAGGCGAAGTTGCCTTAACTCCTCGCTCAGTTTCATCTCCTGGTCGCGAAGGTTGGCGGCTTCCTCATACCGCTGGGCGCGGAAAGCCTCCTCCTTCTTCTGGCAGATCTCTTGCAATTCATTGAGGGCTCCTTGTAGTTGGGGAAGGGGAGGCATCTTATACATCCTCACCCGAGAGGAGGCCTCGTCGATGAGGTCGATGGCCTTATCGGGTAGGTGGCGATCGGGAACGTATCGGGCTGAGAGGTGGGCCGCTTGCTTCAAAGCCTCATCGGTGATCTCGAGATGGTGATGCTCTTCGTACCGTCCCTTTACCCCTCTCAGGATCTCTATGGTCTCATCGATAGTCGGCTCTTCGACGAGTACGGGCTGGAAGCGCCGCTCTAACGATGCATCTCCTTCCACATGTTTCCGATATTCATCCAGGGTAGTGGCCCCGATGCACTGCAATTCCCCTCTGGCCAAGGACGGCTTGAGGATATTGGCCGCATCGACGGAGGAGCCCGCCGCTCCAGCGCCCACTATCATATGCAACTCGTCGATGAAGAGGATGCTGTTGGAGTCCTTTATCTCTCCGATGACCCGTTTGAGCCGTTCCTCGAATTGCCCTCGATATATGGTCCCCGCCACTAAAGAGCCGACATCGAGCATCACTAGACGCCGGTTGAGGAGTTCCTTTGGTGCTTGGCCAGAGGCGATCAGTTGGGCCAGCCCCTCCACGATGGCTGTCTTCCCCACCCCCGGCTCGCCGATGAGGGCTGGGTTGTTCTTGGTGCGGCGGGAGAGGATCTGGATCACCCGCTCGATCTCCTTCTGACGGCCAATAACCGGGTCTAACTTTCCCTCTTCGGCCCAGCCGGTTAGATCGATCCCCAATTGATCGATGAGAGGGGTCTGTGTCTCTCCCTTCTTCCCCTGGGGCCGGGCGGGGCTCTCCATCATGATCCGTGCCGTCTCCGTGCGGAGGCGGTCAAGGTTCACCCCCAGACTCTTGAGGACGTCCACCGCGATCCCCTCGCCCTCGCGGGCCAGACCTAAGAGGAGATGCTCGGTGCCGATGTAAGGGTGTCCCAAACGTCTGGCCTCATCCACGGCCAGTTCTATGACTCGCTTGGTGCGGGGAGTGAGCCCGATCTTGCCTAGAACCTTCCGCTCGCCCCGGCCGATCATCTCTTCTACGGCTTTTCGCACAGCGTTGGGTTCTACACCCAGGTCCTTGAGAACCCGGGCCGCAACACAGCTTTCCTCGCGAACCAGACCCAAAAGCAGATGCTCCGTTCCGATGTAGTTATGGTTGAGTCTTAGGGCTTCCTCTTGGGCCAGGGCTAGGACCCGGCGGGCTCTTTTATTGAATCTATCGAACTTGCTGGCCATGCTTCTGTTTGAGGAGATCGGATCCTCCTAATCTGCGCTGGGAAGAGTAACAGACCGGCATTTAGAGGCTATTTATTATTATAGCGGATTTCTGCCGCAAAAGCAAAATCACGCCCTTAGGGCTATGACCTCTATCTCCACCAAGGCTCCCCGAGGGAATTGGCCTACGACCACCGTGGAACGGGCCGGAGGCTGGAGGGGGAAGAACTCCGCGTAGACGGTGTTCATAGCCATGAAATCTTCCATATGGGCCAAAAAGACGGTGGCCTTCACCACCCGGTCCAAGGAACTCCCCGCCGCCTCTAGAACAGCACTCAAATTAGTCAGAGCCTGGCGAGTCTGGGCTTCGATCCCTGCGGCTAATTCGCCACTCTGAGGGTCGATGCCCAGTTGCCCGGCGGTGAAGATGAAGTCGCCGGCTATCACCGCCTGGGAGTAGGGGCCTATAGCGGGAGGAGCCGCATCAGTGGACAGGATCTCCTTTTCCATTTTGCCTCCCATCATTGGGTCACCACGTTCACCAAACGACCGGGCACATATATGACCTTCTTTATCTCTTTCCCCTCGGTATG
>DMLA01000163.1 GCA_003453555.1 Chloroflexota bacterium
GGGACCACGCTGTTCTCCCCAACCCTATTTTCCCCCTACCAGAACTACTCCACCGCCTATGGGCGGGAAGATGGCCACCCTATCCCCATCCTGAAGAAGATAATCTTCCTCCTTCAATCGGCCGTTGGCGAAAACTATCCTAACCTCATCCTCGGGTAGATGCAACTGAGCGAAGAGATCTCTTAGCAAGGTCCCCTCTTCTACTTGGACGATAATCGGTTCACCAATAGCCGCCTGAGGAGCATATCTTCGCAAGGTGGCGTACAATTTAACCTTAACCTTGATCATCTTCTTTCTGGAAATACCACTTGTAGAGAAGTTGCATATCGTCAGGGAACACTCCTAAACGATCCCCTTCCTCCACCTTTCTGGAAAGAGTTGAATACTTATGATTACGGAATATATTGCTACCCACCTCCTCTAAGGAGATGCCGATGCGCTTCAAGACATCAGCGATAGTATCTCCCTCTTCGAGGGGGACGCGCACGATGGAGTCGCCCGTGGGGGCACGACTACTGGTGAAGCGGCGTAGCTTTCCATAGAGGTGAATTTCGATCATTTTGAGGGTGGCGGGGAGCCGAAGTTGCGGCTCCCCGCTAGATGCCTACTTCTAGAGCTCCCAGACCTGGTCGAGCATTTCGTCGGGCACATCCCAGACAGTGTTATGCGGTGGCAGCGGCTCGTAGTACATGAATTCTGGTAGTCGATCATCGGCCTTGGTGAAGCCAGCAGCCTCGTTGAAGGCTCTCTCCCTCTTGAGGACCTCCTTGCCGATCTCGCCCACATCATCTACGGTCCACTTGGTGCCCAGGACGGCGTTGCAGGTCTCCACCATCCCCTCCAGACCCTCTGGGATATCCATTATGGCGAAAGCGGTGAAGAGGCAATAGCCCGTGGAATCCAGAAAGGCGGTAGCAGCCTGAAGGTTGCGAGAGATCTCCGCCTTACCCTCTACCTCCAAGGGGTCGACCTTCCCCCCTACGGACATTATCTCGGGACCAATGGTATAGCCGGCGGTATGGTCGGCGCCCATAGGAGTGGTGGCGTAGGTGACACCGATGCCCTTAATCGCTCGGGGCGCATAGGCTGGCATGTTCTGTCCCTTGACCCCCGGCACGCGGACCACCCCTAGCGCCTTGCCGGTGAAGGCCGCCCCCTGGCCTAGGATGCGACCCAAGGGCGTCCCCTTGCCGATCTCGTGCATCAGTTCGATGGCCTTCTGCCCGTCGCCAAATTCCGCCAAGCCTCCCTCCATGGCTACAGCGATGGTGCCCCCGGACTCGATGGTGTCCAAGCCGTAGTCGTTGCAGAGCCAGATTAGTTCGGCGATGACATCTAAATCATCGATGCCGCAGTTAGCACCCAGGGCCCAGTCGGATTCGTACTCGATGACCGAGACGTGTTCCGTGCCGTCGGGCTTGGGCCAGATGTTGGAGCATTGGATGATGCAACCCGGATGGCAGGGGTGTCCCATCGTCCCGGCGCCGCCCCGCTGCTTCACGCCCTCAGCGATGGCTTCACCGGAGATCTTGCTCGCCCCTTCGAACTCTCCACTGGAGAAGTTTCGGGTGGGCAACCCTCCAGCCTCGTTCAAGATATTGATCAAGACGGCGGTGCCATAGGTGTTCAAGCCACCACCCTCCTTCGTCACACCGTGGGTGCGGAGGGCCTCAGTCAATTTCTTGCGGCCGGTGTCGAAGAGGTCCTTGTCGGCGATGTCCACACCAGGCCCGCCCGTATCATCGGCGACGATGAACTTGAGCCCTTTGCTGCCCAGCACCGCCCCCATCCCCCCGCGGCCTGAGTAGCGGCTGGGACGACCGTCAATGTCGTTGAAGCAGACGCCGGCCATGGCCATCTTCATCTCCCCGGCCACGCCGATACCCATTATGGCCGCCTTCTTGCCGAAGCGGTCGAACAAGGCGGGGTAGACCTCATAGAGCCCTTTGCCCACGTACTCATCGGCCGGGAGAAGTTCAGCCCCCTCCTTGTCCACCTTGAGCAGCCAGAATTTACCATTCTCTTTGGGCTGCCCCTCCACGACGACAGCCTTGATGCCCAGGCGGGCAAGGTGCTGGCTGAACGGGGTGCCGGCGTTGGTCTCCTTAATGGTGCCAGTAAGGGGCGATTTGCCACCCACAGAGATGCGACCAGAACTGGGGGCCGGGGTGCCAGTCACCATGCCAGGGGCGAGGGTCACTTTATTATTGGGCCCCAGGGGGTGGCAAGTAGGGGGAACCTCCTCCAAAGTGATGAAGGAGGTAAGGCCACGTCCACCCCAATTCTTATACTTCTCAGGTACATCTTCGTACTTGGCGGTTAGATCCGTCATATTCACGCGTAGGATCTTGCTCATCTTTGAACACCTCCATAAACATTAGGCAGTTTATCCACAGACATTTGCGACTTGCCAACGATTATCACAGCTCCACACCACCTCCTTTCCGACCTCAACAAAGAAGGAGAGTCATGATCTGCTGGTGATTACCCATATCCGGCTGAACCCCTCGATTTGGGAGTCTGTACCGGTCTATGGACGCCAAGTATAGGGATGCAGAACCACACCCCACGGAGCCAAACGGACATGTGGACACGCTTTGTCAACTCCTATCCCGGCTAATAGACACACAGCGGTACCAGTGCCGATTGGCGTTTTTGCGGATAAGAGAATCTGCCGTAGGCAACTCTCATTATGCATCAATTCCCGTTAGTATGCAAGCTGGCTACATCTGATATAGGGTGAATGGTGCTAACAGCCGTAGGTGGGTTTCCCGTCATGGGCATCTCACGATGTCTTGAGCCCACAGGCAATCGGCGCACGAGGGCCCGTTGCCCCAGCAATCCTCGTTGTCCTCGGCGAAGGTGCAGGCCATGCCGCAATCCACGCACGACGGGAAGCGCATCTCCCGCACCTTCCCCCGGAACGAGACGTACTCGTCCGAGGTCCAGATGTCCGCCAGGGGCTGCTCCCGCACGTTCCCCAGCATGTAGCGGCTGACCTCTTTGCGTCGGCCGTAGATGTAGTAGGGATACGAGTGCATCAGCGCATAGCAGGGGCTCACCCCGCCGTCCCAGCCGATAACCAGGGCTCGTTCTTCGATGAAACGACAACGTCGCCAGGCTCCCCACTTCATGCGTGGCGGCCTGGCAATGCCCCACAGCAGCCAATCAGCGCTGGGCACCGGCCAGCCGATGGGAGTGGGTAGCGGCTCGTCACGGTCGTAGAGAACCTCTTCCGCCATCTCCAGGGTGTGGGGTAGCAGATTGGTGATCAGCACAAAGGAGGCCCCCAGATCGCGGGCCAACCCCGGCAGCCTGGGCACCCACTCCAGGTTGCTGTGCATGGCTACGAACTCCAGGCCAATACGGGGGATCATCCACCCTCGCTGTCGGGCCAGCTCCCGCAGGGCGCGTACATTCTCCAACACCTGTTCGACGCCTTTCTCCAGGCGGGCCTGCTCGTAAGCCTGGATGTGTACCGTGTCCAGGGAGATGACCACGGTGTCCAGGTGGACATCCAGCAACCTCTCGGCCATCGCCTCATCTAGCACCAGACCATTGGTAGTCAGGGTCATCCCCACCTCCAACCCCGCTGCCAGCGACAGCATCTCCGGGAAGCGGGGATGGGTCAGCGGCTCGCCAAAACCGCCGAAGGTGATCCGTCGCAGGTCAGGGAAGGCCCGCAGCCCCTCGATCACGATCTTGAAGGTCTCCCAGGACATCTCGCCGGGGGCATCACGCCACACCTGGCGCACGCACATGGCGCAGTTCAGGTTGCAGCGGGCCGTCACCTCGACGTAGGCCCGACGGGCATGGGGCCGGGCGAAGCGCAACGCCAGGCCATCTTCCACGGGCTCGAAGACCAGCTCCTCTCCCCCCTCCAGGCCGTACCGTTGTTTGTAGTCCTCCGGAAGGGCGATGCGCCCCTCTTTCTCAATGGTGATCCTGGCCACGGTTTTCCTCCATTGTCACTCTCTCCACCCGCACCGCACAGACCTTATACTCGGGTATCTTGGCCACCGGATCGAGGGCGGCGATAGTTAGTACGTTGGCCGCCGCCTCGGCAAAGTGGAAAGGGATGAAGATCACGCCCTCATCGACCCTTCCAGTGATCCGGGCGGCAATCTCGATCTCCCCACGCCGGCTCACGACCCTCACCTTTTCCCCTTCAGCGATGCCTAGTCTTCGAGCGTCGACGGGGTTGATCTCCGCGTATCCCTCAGACACCTCCTTTCAACAAAAAGGAGACAACCCTTAGAGTTGCCTCCTTTGCGTATTGGCGGGCGTGGGAATTGCTCCCCACACCTTATCGCTCATCCGTCCCAGAGGGAGCAAGATGAGTCGGAGGTATTCTTATCTTACCACCATCCCCAGCCTCTGTCAAGCCTCTAACCCCCACCGATGCTAGGGTGCATGTAACTTAACATCTCAATTG
>DMLA01000083.1:0-3847 GCA_003453555.1 Chloroflexota bacterium
TCTTAGCCGGATAGACGCAGGAGTTGACCGCCTCCCCATCCACGATCACCTTGCAAGCCCCACAAGCGTTATGGCCACAACCGTTCTTGGTACCTGTGAGATGCAATTGATCCCGCAGGACGTCGAGGAGCATCGTCTTTAGCCCTATCTCAACCTCATAGGCTCGACCATTAACATTGAGGGTGATACGTTTCTGCGACATCTCTCCCTCCCTCAACATCTCTCTTCCCTGGCTTTGAGAGCCATATATAGCCTCTTCTCCTTCAGCACCGCCCTTCGGCCGCCTACTATTGCCCCCTCCTCCCTCATCGACGGCTTACGATCTGACCTGCATGGCGCGCCACACTTTCTCCGCCGTGGCCGGGAGGTTATCGATCCAGACTCCCACCGCGTCATGGATAGCGGAGATAATGGCTGGCGCGGTAGGCAAGGTGGTCATCTCCCCCACCCCCTTGGCCCCATAGGGGCCCGTGGGGTCAGGCACCTCGACGATGAGGGGTATGAACTCCCGGGGCATATCGGCCACGGTGGGGATATGGTATTCGCTGAAGCGACGGGTCTTGATCAGCCCCTCCTTTTGGATGAACTCCTCGGTGAGGGCATAGCCCAGGCCCATATGCACCCCCCCACCAGCCTGCCCCTTCACCATCTCCGGGTTTATCGCCTTCCCCACATCCTGAGCGGCCCAGACCTTGAGCACCTCCGTCTGCCCGGTCCCTACATCCACCTCTACTAAAGCGATCTGGCTTGCATAGCCATAACCGATGTGGGGGTCACACATCCCGTTCTCGTCATCGTAGGGTGTGGTGGGGCGGACGCTCCGCCCATGATACTCGTACTCGGCGCTGACCCGCCTCTCTCCTCTCTGAATCGCTTCCTCCCGCTTCCGGGCCGCCTCCTGGCAAGCCCGTATCACGGCGTTGCCGGACATATAGACATGGCGAGAAGCAGAGCAACTCCCGGCGTCGGGCACCACGGAGGTATCCACCAACGCCACCCGCACCTTCTCATAGTCGATCCCCAGCGCCTCCGCGGCGATCTGAGCCAAAGCGGTATGGGCTCCCATTCCTTGGTCCGAGGCTCCCAACTTCACCAGAGCCCGAGCGATCTCACCCGATTCATCTAGAGCCAACTCCACAATCGCCCTGGTCTTGTCATCGAAGCCGAAGGAGTAGCCCACATTCTTATAGCCACAAGCCACGCCGATACCCCGCCGCTTATAAGGCGCTGAGGGGAGGCCTGGGCCTGGCTTAATCCAAACTCCATCCTCCTCTTTCCACCCAGCGGCCAAGGCGGTCTGTCTGAGCGTCTCCTTGACCCCCACGCCCGGCGGCATGGGGTTCCCAGTCAAGGCTATGGAGCCATCCTCCAGCAAGTTCTTCATCCTCAGTTCCACCGGGTCCATCCCTAGCGCTTCGGCCAACTTGTTCATTTGGCTCTCATAGGCTACCGGGGGCTGGGTGGAGCCAAAGCCCCGCATGGCCATAGTGACGGCGTTATTGGTGTACACCGTGTAGGCATCTACTTTGGCGTTGGGCACTACATAGGGCCCGGCAGCAAAACTAGCCGAGTTGGAAAGCACCGGTACACTCGTGGAGGCATAGGCTCCCGCATCGGAGATGATCTCCATCTCCATGGCTGTCAACTTCCCAGCACGAGTAGCACCCCACTTATATTTCATGTAATAGGGATGGCGCTTGCCAGTGCGCATGACCGACTCTTCACGATCAAAAACCATCTTGACTGGCCTCCGCACACAATAGGCACACAGGGCCAACAGATGTTGGATGTACATATCCTCCCGTCCACCGAAGGCCCCTCCAATGGCGGGCACGATCTCCCGTACTTGGTCTAGGGGCAGATCCAACATATGGGAGATCTGGTGGAGGTCATCGTGGGACCATTGAGCGGCCGCGATGACCGTCACCCGCCCCTGCTCGTCGATATACCCCACTCCGGCCTCGGGCTGCATATAGGCGTGCTCCACGTGAGGGGTGAGGTAGTAACTTTCGATGATAACGTCCGCCTCAGCGAACCCCTTCTCTATATCCCCTTTGCGTATCTTGATATGCTTGAGGATGTTGCTATCGCCCCGCTCCTCGTGGATTAGGGGCGCATCTGGCTTCATCGCCTCGCGGGGGTCAGTGACCACCGGTAGAGGCTCATACTCCACCCGCACCAGTTGGCGCGCCTCCTGGGCTATCTTTTCGCTCTCCGCGATGACGATGGCTATCCGGTCCCCCAGCCAACGCACCTTTTCCCCCTCCCCCACCAGCACCGGCTGATCCATGATGTTGATCCCGTACTCGTTCACCGGCACATCCTTGCTGGTGAGGATCGCCACCACGCCGGGCAAAGCCTCCGCCTGGCTAAGATCTATCTTCGAGACGCGAGCGTGGGGGTATTCACTCCACACTACCTTAGCGTAGAGTTGGCCCTCCATGTTGAAATCCTGGGGGAACTTCCGCTGCCCTCTCACCTTGGTAGCGGCGTCTATTTTGGGGACGCTTTGTCCCACGACCTTGCTGCTCATCCAGTGCCTCCCTCCTCCGCCAGCCGCTCACAAGCCAACTCGATCGCCTCTATGATCTGATAGTAGCCGGTGCAACGGCATAGGTTGCCAGAGATCCCCTCTTCGATCTCTTTCCGGGTAGGGTGAGGGTTTTCGTCCAACAGAGCCTTGGCAGAGATGACCATGCCTGGGATGCAATAGCCACATTGGGGGGCTGTCTTATCTACAAAGGCCTGCTGAATCGTATCCAACCGGTTATCCTGCCCCAACCCCTCAATAGTGATCACCTCTCGCCCTTGGGCTTTGAGGACTGGATAGAGGCAGGAATCTACGGCTTTGCCATCCACCAATACGGTGCAAGCCCCACACTCCCCCTCCCCGCAAGAGATCTTGGTGCCGATGAGCCCCAATTTATCACGCAAGACGTCAGCCAAGAGCTCGCCAGGCTCAACATCAACGGAAACCTCCTGACCGTTCAAGAACATCTTAAGAGTTAGCATCTTCGCCCTCCTGTAAAGAGGCCCCCTCTACGGCTCGCCAAAGAGCACGGCGCACTAGGACCTCCACCATCGCCTTTCGATACTCTGCGCTGCCTCGTAGCAAAGAGTCTCGAGGTTGAGCGGCCTGAGCCGCAAGTTCCGCGGCCTCAGTCACAGAAGCCTCATCGGGGGTTCGCCCTACCAGCACTTCTGCGGCCTCGGTGGCTACAAATGGCGTCGCTGCCACAGGGCCTATCGCTATCCGCGCTTTTTCGACTTTATCCCCGTCGAGTCCCACTATGGCGGCAGTGTTCAAAATGGGCAAGACGAGAGCCCGCCGCTTAGCCAATCGCTCGAAGGCCCCCACTTCCCCCTTTCCTAAGGCTCGAAACCGCAACTGGGTGATCATGGCCGTGCAAGGGTCAACGGTGCAAAGCCCCACCCCGGCGTAGAGAGTAGCAATGGGGGTCCAGCGGCGCCCTGCTCGCTCCGCTACCTCCGCCTCGGCGTCCAGGGCGAAGAGAGCTATAGCCCCATCAGCGGCGGGCAGCGCATTCACCACGTTGCCCACCAGAGTCCCCACATTCCGAATCTGTGGCCCCCCCACCGAACCACACGCCTCGGCCAACACCCCCGCTCGAGAGCGGATCAAGGGTGAGGCGGCTACCTGGCCATGGGTCACCTGGGCCCCGATGTATATCAAACCATCTCGCTCCTCGATATGGTCCAAGCCAGGGATGCGAGTTATGTCCACCATTGCCTTGGCCAGGCATTGCCCACGTTGGCTCTGAAGGACTAAATCGGTCCCCCCGGCGATGATCCGGGCCTCACCCCCGCGGGCCTCCAGCATCTCCAG
>DMLA01000083.1:4235-6961 GCA_003453555.1 Chloroflexota bacterium
AAGGCTCTTCATTTTAGAGCAACCCTTCCGCCCTTTGCAAGTCCGCTGGTGTGTTGATGTTGAAAAAAGAGAGATGCTCTGGATCGAAGATGTCGATCTCTCCCTCTTCGACATAGCGCACTCGCACTCGGGGATAGAAACTTATAATCCTCAAATCTCCTCTCTCCAGGAGATCCTTCATCGGTTCCAGGCACCTCTTTGAATAGACGGCATGGAGGGGGTGCAAGAGATGTTCCTTGGCAGTTTCTTCCCCCTCCTTAAGGCCTTTCAAGCCACCCCAGGGCACCGCTCGGGGGACCACCACATCGTACTCCGGGGCCATGACCAGCATATACCGAAGAAGAGGGAGTTTAAGAAAGGGCATATCACAGGCCACAACCAAGCCGTGGGAATGGCTCATGGCGCAGAGTCCGGTATATACCCCCCCTAAGGAACCCCCTCCAGGATAGATATCGGCCACCACTTTCACCCCCAGGCGTTCATATCTCTGGGTGCGATTGGTGACCAAGATTATCTCCTCGCTCAACCGCGCCAACTTAGAGAGGATAGTTTCTATTATGGTCTCGCCGCCGGCCATTTTCAAGAACGCCTTATCGGTGCCCATCCGTCGGCTACCACCTCCGGCCAGCACCACGGCGCTCATGGGGTAGGTTGCCCTTTGCGATCGTTTCATGATAACTTAATTATACCACAACCAGATAAAGAAAAAGGTGTCCTCATCATAGAGAACACCCTACGAGATCGCGAAAGCGAGGAGATTATCCCTGCAAATGTTTCTCTAGATAAGCCACCGCCTGGCCCACGGTGGTTATCCCCTGGGCCTCCTCATCGGATATCTCGCCGCCGAACTCCTCCTCAAAGGCCATGATAAGTTCCACCAAATCCAGGGAGTCGGCCTCCAAATCCTCCCGGAACCTGGCCTCAGGAGTGACCTTCTCCTCGTCGACGCCCAACTGCTCGACGATTATGGCCTTCACCCTTTCAAATACATCGTTTGACACTTTTTCACCCCCCACTGGATTCATCTTCTAAAGTATACCCGCCTTGGCCCAAATGTCAACCCGACTATAGGCCTTGACAGGGATAGGATAGCCGGATATTCTAATGGTACGAACACCTTGTCCCTCAAAAAGTTACGGAGGCTAAATGCACCAAAAGAGAAAAGCCGATCATCTCCGCATCTCTCTGGAGGAGGATATCCAGTTCGAGGGGTTGACCACCGGTTTTGAGCGGTATCAGTTCATCCATCAGGCCCTTCCGGAGATGGAGTTGAAAGAGGTGGATCTCTCCCTCAGCCTGTTTGGGAAAAGGCTAGAGGCTCCCCTCATCATCTCCTCCATGACCGGGGGCATCGAACCCGCGGAGAGGATAAACCGCAATCTGGCCCGAGCGGCCCAAAAGATGGGGGTGGCTATGGGGGTAGGCTCCCTGCGCCCAGCCATCGATGCTCCCTCCCTGGCTCGCACCTACCAGGTGCGAGAGGTGGCACCGGATATACTTCTCTTCGCCAACCTGGGAGCGGTACAACTCAACTACGGCTATGGAATAGAGGAATGCCGCCGCGCCGTGGAGATGATCGAGGCTGATGCCCTGATCCTACATCTGAACCCCTTGCAGGAGTGCCTCCAGGAAAGGGGCAACACTAACTTCTCTGGGCTTTTGGCCCAGATAGAAAAGGTATGCCACCACCTTGCGGTGCCGGTGATGGTGAAGGAGGTGGGCTGGGGTATCTCGGAGGAGGTGGCCCGGAGCCTAGCCCAGGCTGGGGTGGCGGGTATCGATGTGGCCGGGGCCGGAGGGACCTCCTGGAGTGAGGTAGAGAGATACCGGGCACCTAACGAAGCGATGAAGAATATAGCCGCCGCCTTCGCTCAGTGGGGGATACCCACTGCCGACTCCATCCGCAGGGCCAGAAAGGGAGCACCAGAAGTGGCCCTCATCGCCAGCGGCGGGGTCCGCACCGGCGTCGATGTGGCCAAGGCTATCGCCTTGGGCGCCGATGCTGCGGCTTTGGCTACCCCTCTCTTAAAGGCGGCCGATGCCTCCTGCGAGGCGGTAGTGGAGAAGTTGCACGAGATCATACAAGAGTTGCGCATCACCTCGTTCTGCATCGGGGCTCGGAACTTGCGAGAACTGAAGGAGACACCCCATCTCAGAGAGCGAGAGCCTTAAATGTACTTGACCGCCGTAGAGGAAGAGATACAAACGCTTTTGGCTGAACAAGACCCTACTTTGACCTCCTTCTACGGCATCTTGCAGTACCATCTGGGCTGGGTGGATGAGAACCTCCAGCCCATCAAGGCCCGGGGAGGGAAGCGGATCCGACCCCTCCTCTGCCTCTTGGTCTGTGAAGCGATAAGTGGCGACTACCGCCCAGCCCTTCCCGCCGCCGCTGCCGTGGAATTAGTCCATAACTTCTCCCTGATCCACGACGATATCGAGGATAAAAGCCCTAGGCGCCGGGGGCGGGCCACCGTCTGGCAAGTTTGGGGAGTGCCCCAGGCGATCAACGCCGGCGATGGGCTCCTGGCCCTGGCTCACTTGGCCCTCCATCGGCTTTCGGCCCCACAAGCGGGCCCAAAACTTGTGGCCCAGGCGACACGGCTCCTCAACCAAGCCTGTCTCGATCTTTGCGAAGGTCAGTATCTCGACATCGCCTTTCAGGAGCGCACCGATGTTACCCCGGAGATGTATCTCACTATGGCCAGGAAAAAGACAGCCAGCCT
>DMLA01000083.1:7363-8122 GCA_003453555.1 Chloroflexota bacterium
GGGCTCGCCTTTCAGATCACCGACGACCTCTTAGGCATCTGGGGAGAGGAGGAGAGAACAGGGAAAGGGGTGGGAGAAGACATAAAAGCGGGGAAGAAATCGCTCCCTGTGGTCTATGCTTTCGAGGAAGAGAGAAAGCGAGGGCAGAGAAGGCTAGAAGAGATCTATGGAGAGGCAGACTTTGACGCTCTCCTCCCCATTCTGGAGGAACTGAAGGTCAAAGAGCGTTGCCGAGAGAGGGCTCATCACTTTCAAAAGAGAGCCCTGGAGGAGTTAGAGAGGACGGGTATCGATAACCAGGCCCAACGACACCTCAGAGATCTGGCCCTCTTCCTGGTGGAGAGACGGTTCTAGCCTCCAGGGAGGAACCTCTCAAAGACCTCATTTCCCAGAAGTCGGCCCCGGGGCGTCAGTCGGATGCCCTTCCCGTTCACCTCCAGAAGCCCCCCGGCCACCAGTTCCCTGAGTTGTGGCCTATAGAGGGAAGAGAGGTCCCGCCCAAAACGGCGCTGAAATCCGTCAAACTCTACCCCCTCAGAGAGACGAAGCCCCATGAAGACCGTCTCCGCCATCTCCAAGGGGGTGTCTATCGCTTCCTCCCCCTCGGTCGTACTCTGCCCCGCCTTGAGGCGACGGATATACTCCTCCGGCCAGGCCACGTTCCAGAACCGCCGCCCCCCATAATAGGAGTGGGCTCCAGCCCCGAAACCCAGATACCCCTCATTGCGCCAGTAGGTGAGGTTATGTCGGCTTTCATAG
>DMLA01000192.1 GCA_003453555.1 Chloroflexota bacterium
GATGACTAGGCTACTCTGCCTATGCTCTTCTTGCCACTCCATCGTTTTGAGTTAATCCCCACCGATTACCGGCTTCGTCGTCAGGTCTTGATAGAGCGCTCTCTCTTATCAGCGGCCAGTCGCTTCCCATACTCGTAGCCTTGCTCAAAGGCCTGGAGGTTTAGATCTTCCGTCCCCTTCGGCACCAAGGAGAGGATAGAGCGTTTCACAGCCTCGGCCGAGATGGCTCCCGTGAGCGCGGTGAAAGAACCCAACATCACTATATTGGCTACGATCCTGCGCCCTACCTCCTCCGCCAGTCGGGTGGCCGGGATGGCGAAAACATCTCTCTTCTTCGAGCGTCTAGGCAGAACAGGCACTAGATCGGTATCCACTAAAAGCATCCCCCCCTCGGCCAGTTCGCTAGCGTACCTATCATACGCCTCCTGAGACATCGCCACCATCACCTGAGGTTTGATGACCAGAGGATGGAGGATCTCCTCCTCGGATATGACCAGGTCAGCGCTGCAAGCCCCTCCCCGGGACTCGGGCCCATAACTTTGGGTGAGGACGGCGTTTTTTTGGTCGAAGAGCACAGCAGCCTGACCGATGATCTGGCCAGCCAGAATGATCCCCTGTCCACCGAAGCCCGCTAACTTGACCTCCAGCCGTTTCATGAAGGCTCTCCCTCCATTCTCGCCTGAATCTCCCGTTGGAAGTCCAGGTAGGTAGGTTTCTCGATATCGATGAACTTACCCACGATTATCTTGCCCCCCAAGTCTATATCCACCTTTCGGGGATCCAAGCCATGGACGATCTCTGAGGACTCCCGGTAGAATTTCATCATATCCAACCCCTCGCCCAATCTGTTCATCCGGTCGAAGTAGGTGGGGCAAGGGGAGATCACCTCCACGAAACTGAACCCCTCTTTAAGGAGCGCCTCGGTAAGAGAGCGTTCCAGCCGTCGCACATGCAGGGTGGTCCAGCGGGCGACATAGACCGCCCCGCTGGCGGCGGCCAAGTAGGGAAGATTAAAAGGATGCTCGCTATTACCATAGGGCGAGGTAGCCGTCTTGGCCATCGCCGGGGTGGTGGGGCCAACCTGTCCCCCGGTCATCCCATAGTTAAAGTTATTAACACAGACGACGGTCATATCGATATTGCGCCGGGCAGCATGGATGAAATGATTACCCCCGATGGCGATGAGATCCCCATCACCGCTGAAGATCACCACCTTCAGTTCCGGATTAGCCAGTCTCAGTCCCGTAGCAAAGGGGATGGCCCGACCGTGGGTGGTGTGAAAGGAGTCGAGTCTAATATACCCTGCCGCCCTGCCCGTGCAACCTATGCCGGATACGATGACCACTTTATCCAAGGGGAGTCCTGACTTCTCCAGGGCGCCGATGAAGCAGTTGAGGGCCGTCCCTATCCCGCACCCCGAACACCAGATATGAGGCAGCCTCTCCTCCCGTAAGAGACTTTCCCGAGGGTGCTTAGGGGGTACCACTGTAGGCCTTTGACTCATCTCGCTGCCTTTCTGATAGCCTTCAATATATCCTCAGGCTCATAAAGACCTCCGCCCATGTGGTTAACGGGGATAACCTCCGCTCTTCCGCAGGCGGCACGTTCCACTTCCAGGGCTATCTGTCCATAGTTTATCTCGGGCACGACGAAAGCCTTCACCTTACTAGCCACCTCCCTTATCCTCTCCTCGGGAAAGGGCCAAACGGTCAACAATTTCAACATCCCCGCCTTTATCCCCTCTCTTCTGGCCAACTCGACCGCCCAGAGACCCACCCGTGCCGAGATCCCGTAGGAACAGACTATCACCTCCGCCCCCTCTACACCCTTCTCTTCCAACATGATGATATCTTTCTTGTGGCCTCGGATCTTCTCCACCAAGCGGCGTACCAACCTCTCCTGGGTGACCTCATCGGTGGCCGGATACCCTCGCTCATCATGGGTGAGGCCCGTGACATGGATATGGTAACCCTCTCCCGCGTTAGCCATGGGAGGGATCAAATCCTCACCGGGTTGGAAGGAAGAGTGGTCACCAGGGGGGAAGTTTGGCTTGCGCCGAGGGAAGTAGGGGACCTCTTCAGGGATGACCACCCGCTCGGTCATATGTCCCACTATCTCGTCAGCCATTACCAATACCGGGGTGCGGTACTTCTCAGCCAAGTTGAAGGCCCTCACGGTGAGATCAAAGAACTCTTGAGGGGAGGTGGGAGAGAGGGCGATGATCTCGTAGACGCCGTGAGTGCCCCACCGCGCTTGCATCATGTCTCCCTGTCCCACCAGGGTAGGCAGCCCGGTAGAGGGGCCTCCCCTCTGCACGTTGACCAGAACACAGGGCGTCTCGGTCATGATCCCCAACCCCAGGTTCTCCATCATCAGGCTGAAGCCGGGGCCTGAGGTGGCGGTCATGGCTCGGAGGCCGCCCCAGGAGGCTCCCAAAACGGCGTTCATGGAGGCTATCTCATCTTCCATCTGGATGTAGACGCCACCCACCCGGGGCATCCGTTCCGCCATCCGCTCCGCTATCTCCGTGGCCGGGGTAATAGGGTAGCCAGCAAAAAAGCGACAGCCGGCAGAGAGAGCACCCTCGGCGCAAGCGATGTCGCCACTCATGAAGAACTCCCCCCTCAGGATCCCTTCACTCATGGGGCTCTTCTTCCCTCCCATCCCAAGGCAAGGAGTAGATAGCGAATTCGGGACAGATCACCTCGCAAAGGCCACAATTGGTGCAAGCCTCCTCATTTTGGGGGTAAGGGGGGTGGTATCCTTTAGCGTTGACCCCCTCTGAAGCCACCAATACCCCCACCGGGCAAAACTCGATGCAGAAGTTGCACCCCTTACACCGCTCCTCTATGACATAAACCTTGCCCCGGGGGACCTTGATCCTCTCAACATCTAGAGGCTTTCTCCAGTACTTCACCTTTTCTTCCTAGAAGAATAAGCCAGGTATGTCACCCTGGCGAGATTAGGCTCATCTGGTTGTAAGCCTTGATGATAATGATAGCGTTCACTTAGATATTTTACCATCGCTGTCCACTTTTGACAACCCCTCATCGCTCCTCTAGAATTAATTTCAGGTAAGGAGGAGGTTGCCATGAAAGAGCCGAGGGTTGGAGCAGAAACCCTGCGCCACTTTTGCCAGCAGGTTTTTGAGAGACTGGGGGTTCCCGAGGAAGACGCGGCCATCACGGCTGATCTCTTAGTGGCCGCCGACCTTAGAGGGATCGACTCCCATGGAGTTGCGCACTTGAAACGGTATGTAGATGGTCTACGGACTGGGGTGATGATAGCCAACCCTAGAGTCCAGCTGATAAAAGAGACCTTTTCCACCGCTCTCATCGACGGGGGAGGGGGTCTGGGCCAGCCGATAGGGGTGCAAGCCATGAGGCTGGCTATCGAGAAAGCCAGGGAAGGGGGAGCCGGTTTCGTCGCCGTCCGGAACTCCAACCATTACGGCATCGCTGGATACTACGCTATCATGGCTCTGGCCTCCGATTGTATAGGGATCTCCATGACCAACGCTTCTCCCCTGGTAGTACCCACCTTTGGGAGGGAGGCTATCTTAGGCACAAACCCCATCAGCGTCGCTGCACCCGCTGGCCAAGAGCGACCCTTCGTCTTGGACATGGCTACTAGCGTAGTCCCCCGCGGGAAACTGGAACTCTACCATCGCCTGGCGAAACCCCTCCTTAAGGGCTGGGCCGTTGATGAAAGAGGGAACACAACTACTGACATAGGAGCGATCCTGAAGAACCTAAGCGAGCGGTTAGGAGGGGGGATCCTCCCCCTGGGTGGAGAAGGAGAGGAACTGGGTGGGCATAAGGGGTACGGCCTGGCACTGATGGTGGATATCCTGAGCGGCGTCTTAGGGGGCGCAGGCTACGCCCATAGAGTGCACCCCAAAGGAGAAGGGGGCAAAATGAAGCCAGGCAACGTAGGCCATTTCTTCGGGGCCCTGCTGATAGAAGCCTTCCGGCCCTTGGACGAGTTCAAGACGACCATGGATGATCTCATCCGACGCCTCAAAGGCTCGGCAAAAGCCGAGGGAGAGAGTCGCATCTATATCCATGGGGAGAAAGAATGGGAGATGGAAGAGGAGAGGAGAAAGCGTGGCATACCCCTACATCCCCAAGTATTAACCACGATGGAGCAGATAGCCGAGGAGTTGAACCTCCCTCTTATTCTTGACAACCCCTCGAAAGTGTGTTAACATAATATTAGTAATAGTTATCATAATTATCAGTATCTCTAAAGAACAGGAATGGGTCATCTCTGGAACGCAACCATTTACAGCAGCTTCGCCGGGCTAGCCACCCTAGTCGGCATCTACTTGGTCCTGATGAAGGAAGCGTGGGTCCGGCGGGGGTCTATCTACCTCATCAGTTTCGCCTCTGGAGCACTGCTCTCGGCCGCTCTCCTCGATATCCTGCCCGAATCCCTGGAGTTAAACAGCAGCGCCTCACTATATGTCCTTTTGAGTTTCGTCGCCTTCTATATCTTGGAACAGAACCTAGTCCTCCATGCCAGCCATGAGGATCTGGAATGTTGTGGGGACGAGGGGAGACACCGACTCCACTCCCTGGGAGTCATCTCCTTTCTGGGGATCGGCTTCCACTCTCTACTCGATGGGGTGATCATCGGGGCCGGTTTCCTAGAAAGCACAACTATCGGGCTCGTCGCTACTATCGGCGTCATCTCTCACGAATTGCCGGAGGGACTCTCCATCATGGGCCTTCTCTTCCACGCAGGGTTCTCTCGAAACAGGGGGCTTATCTACTCCATCATCGTAGCCCTGGCCACCCCAGTGGGAGCCGTGGCCTCCTCCCTGCTCCTTCAGGGGATCGAACCTAACCTCTTGGGAGCCCTCCTGGGCGCTGCCGCAGGCTCATTTTTATATATCGCCGCCTCGGACCTCATCCCCCAGACGCGCGAACATCGTAGCCCTTACATCATCCCTTTGGTCGTAGCCGGGATGTTCACCTTATTCGCCTTGGGATTAGTTCTCAAGCAAATGGACTAAAAAGGTGGAAATGGATGGGAGCCCTAGCATGAAAGGGCGAATCATAGTTGAATAACATGATTATATAGTGGAAGGCGGGCGATGAGAGAGAATAAAGGCGGGCTACCTCGATATAGACTGATCCTCAACCCCACAGACGGCTCAACGACTTCGGAACAGGCCACCGCCCACGCCATCTACCTAGCCAAAGAGACGGGCGCCGAACTCCTCGTCCTTCATGTGGTGGAGACAACCATCGTCTGGTACACCGGCACCCTTTATCAACAGATGGTGGATCGATTACGCGAATTCGGAGATGGGGTTCTAAAGAAAGCGCTGAAGAGGGCTAAAGAGGAAGGCGTAGTGGCTCGCTCCATGATGATCGATGGCCACTCAGGAACGGTCATCGTCAGGGTGGCTGAACGAGAGGGAGCCGACCTGATCGTGATGGGAGCCTTGGGGCGAAGCATGGTGGAGAAGGTGCTCGTGGGTAGCATCTCCCAGTACGTGGTCCGCCACGCCCCTTGCGCCGTTTGCCTCGTAAAATAACCCTAGTTGATCAAGCCCCCTCGTGCCATCAACCTTCTCACAGCGAGAATCCACACCAGGGTCTATGATTTAGATGCCTAATTGATGACACCTACTAGGAAAGGCAAGGGGCGGCGTGGTTGGCAACGGCGAGAAAAAGTGGTGGGCTGATGCTCACCACGCTAGATGGGTGAGCCACTTTCCGCCGCCCTGTACGCTTTTGCAGGACAACGTTTCTCACGGCCTTCTACATGACAAGGAGAGCAAGGATGAGGATCTTGGATGATCTGATCGCCTCCTTAGAGGAGGACTCGCCGGTGGAAGAGGTGCGCACCTGCGTCTTCTGGACGGCGGTGGTGAGCAAGCATTGTGGGCTGGCTTCCACCATAAGAGAAGTGGGCCCCCATGGGGAGCGGCGGGTGCGAGGTGTGGGCAGCCTCCACAAGAAGAGCGCCTTGGAGTTGGCCAACTACGTTAAGTCAGATCTCCCGTTGGAAGCCAGCATCGGCATGGCCAGCATCAATTCGCTTCTGGAAGTGGATGAGAGCCGGTGTGTGAAACTGAACGCCCGGGATTTTCTGCTAGAACAGGGTCGAGACAAGAAGATAGCCTTAGTGGGCCATTTCCCTTTCATCGCTAAACTGCGGGGGGTGGCGGAGACCCTTTGGGTGCTAGAGAAGTATCCGGCGAAAGAGGAGTTGCCAGCCGAGGCAGCGGAGGAGGTCCTTCTCCAGGCGGATCTGGTGGCCATCACGGGAACCTCCCTCATTAATCACACCCTGGATCATCTCCTATCCCTCTGTCGGCCGGATAGCCTGGTTATGCTCTTAGGCCCCACCACCCCTCTGTCACCGGTCCTCTTCGACCATGGCGTCGATATCATCTCCGGCACAAAGGTCATAGAGCCAAAGACCGTCTTACGCTGCATCAGCCAAGGGGCTACCTTCCAGCAGGTAAAAGGGGTAAGGCTTCTGACCATGACAAAGGGAGCACCAAAATGAGAGAAGTCTAACACGTATGCTCATCACCAGATGGTCACTTATGATATAATTGAAGTGGAGGGCTAGAAAGCGGGGCTCTCTGGTAATAGACAAAGTTGAGCGCATATAGAAAGCCTAAGTCGAAGGGAGATGAGGAGGCTTAGAGATGGCTGTAGAGAGATGGCGACCCAGGTGGTTTAGAAGACGGGAGCCGTTCCCGGAGTTGGAGGAGGAGATGGAGCGGCTCTTCGAGGAATGGCCCTTCCGTCCCTGGACCCGGCGCGCCTTAGTAGTGCGGGAATGGGCACCCCGAGTCGATATGTTCGACCGCGCCGACAAGGTGATCGTCAAGGCCGAACTGCCTGGTGTGAAGAAGGAGGATATCGATATCTCCATCACTGGCGGCGTCTTGACCATCAAGGGAGAACGAAGGGCCGAGGAGGAGATCAAGGACGAAGACTACTATTGCTGCGAGCGGTTCCGGGGCACCTTCTACCGGGCTATCCAGTTGCCCACCGATGTGGAGACGGAGAAGATCGAGGCCAACTATGCGGATGGCATCTTGGAGATCACCTTGCCCAAGGTACCGGAGGTCAAACCCAAGAAGATCGAGGTCAAAGTCAAATAAGGGTGAGGGGAGCCCCGCTGGCCCGCCTAACCTTTATCAAAAGTCCTTGATCCCCCAGGCTAACTAGTTAGGTCTGGGGGATAAATCGGTTGAAAGGGGGAGTTATGCCTCTAGGGGCCCATATGTCTATCTCCGGGGGGGTGGATAAGGCGATCGACCGAGGCCAGGAGGTCGGCTGCGATACCATCCAGATCTTCACCCGAACCCCCCGCCAATGGAAGATGAGGGGGTTCAGCGAGGAAGAGGTGGAGGGTTTTAGGCGCAAGAGGGAAGAGGCGGGGATAAGCCCTGTCTTCGCCCACGATACTTATCTGATCAACCTGGGCTCTCCAGATGAAGAGCTGTGGAAGAGGTCGATCGCAGTATTCGAGGATGAATTGGCTCGCTGTGACGCCTTGGGCCTCCCCTTCCTGGTGGTGCATCCCGGTTCCCATGTCGGCCAGGGAGAGGAAGCAGGGCTGGCTCGCATCGCCGAGGCTCTTTCCCTAGTCCTGGCCAAGAAGCCAGGATATGAGTCCCAGATTGTGCTGGAGATCACCGCTGGCCAGGGCCATACGCTGGGCTACTCTTTCCAGCAACTGGCCCGGCTCATCGAGTTGACAGAGGGTGGCGAGAGGCTGGGGATATGCTTTGATACTTGCCACGCCTTTGTCGCCGGATACGAGATCCGCACACCTGAAGGGTATGATACGACTTTCGATGAGTTGAACGAACTAATCGGGCTGGAGAGGCTCAAGGCCTTCCATCTCAACGACGCCAAAGGGGACCTGGGAAGCCGCCTGGATCGACACGAGCATATAGGAAAGGGACGATTGGGGCTGGAACCCTTCCGAATGATCCTCAACGACGAGCGATTCCGGGGCCTTCCCATGGTCTTAGAGACCCCCAAGGGGCCCAAGATGGAAAAGGATATAGAGAACTTGAGAGTGCTTCGGAGCCTGAGGGGATGATTTTTCATCTACCTCCCATTGTGGGGGGTGTTCGCCTAAAAGGAGGGGGCTAGTTCATGTCTATCTACGAGTTTGAAGGCCGACTGCCCAAGATAGGACGAGAGGTCTATATCCACCCCTCAGCCGATGTCATCGGACTCGTCACCTTGGGCGATGGTTGTTTCGTGGGTCCCGGAGCCCGGATCCGTGGCGACTACGGCGAGATCATCATCGGTCGAGGGACGAGCATCGAGGATAACTGTGTAGTCCACGCTCGACCTGGGGATGTCACCCGTATCGGCGACCACGTGACCATAGGTCACGGCTGCGTCATCCACAACGCCACCATCCACGACTGGGCGGTCATCGGCATGGGGTCTGTGGTGAGCGATTGGGCCGTGGTCGGGGAGTGGAGCGTGGTGGGCGAAGGGGGCGTGGTCAAGCAACGCCAGGAGATCCCCGCTGGTCAGATCGGGGTTGGCGTTCCGGCCAAGATCATCGGCTCCGTCAACGAGGAGTACAAAAGGGTCTGGACGGAGTTCAAGGAGACCTACATAGATCTAGCCACAAGGTATCCCAAGGGTCTGAAGCCGGTGAAATGAGAAGTCCAGAGTTCAAAGCGCAACCCATCGGGATAATCCACTGCCCTTACACCGACCCCAAAGAGGCTCCCATCCAAGGCCGCTTCTCGGGAACGAGGGGAGAGATAGAGGTCTTTCCAGAGTACGAGGAGGGGTTGAAGGATGTCGATGGTTTCTCTCACCTCATCATCCTCTATTGGTTCCACCGCGCAGAGGGCTGTTCCCTCCTGGTGAAGCCCTTCCTGGATGATGAACCACGTGGCCTCTTCGCCACCCGTTACCCGGCGCGTCCCAACCCTATCGGCCTATCGGTGGTCAGACTCTTGGAACGGAAGGGAAACATCTTACAGATCGCTGAGGTCGATGTATTGGACGGGACTCCCCTTCTCGATATCAAACCCTACGTCCCTCAGTTCGACCAACGGGAATCAGCGACCATCGGTTGGCTGACCGGCCGCCTCTAAAAGACGTTGGGTTACAAAAGAAAGAGCCCCTGGCGCGACGCCTCCAGGGGCTCTCAAGAGGCGGGTTATTCGACCCTCTCCAAGCGGACAGCGCAGACCTTATACTCCGGTATCTTAGCCACCGGGTCCAAGGCGGGGTTAGTGAGGATGTTGGCCGCGGCCTCTGCGAAATGGAAGGGGGCGAAGACCACGCCACGAGGTACCCGGTCGGTCACCCAGGCTTTGGTCTGAATCTCGCCTCGCCGGCTAATCAGCTTCACCTGCCCTCCCTTGCTCACGCCCAACTCTGCGGCGTCCTCAGGGTTGACTTCAACATACGCCTCCGGGGATTCTTGCTCCAGCTTGGCCGAACGTCTGGTCATAGTTCCCCCATGCCAATGGAACATGTTCCTCCCCGTGGTCAAGAGCAACGGGTACTCCTCATCGGGCAACTCGGCCGCCTCCTGATGCTCCACGGCATGGAAGAGCCCCTTGCCCCGAGCGAACTCTCCCTTGTGCAGATAGGGTGTCCCCGGGTCGTCAGCGCTGCGGCAGGGCCAATGCAGGAACCCTTCTCGCAGCCGCTCATAACTTATCCCCCTATAGATGGGAGAGAGGGAGGCCAACTCCTTCATTATCTCCTGGGGACCTTGGAATTCGAAACCGGAGGCCCCCATCCTCTGAGCCAGTTGACAGATGATCTGCCAGTCGGGCTGGCACTCCCCTAGGGGCTCTATAGCCTGACGTACCAGTTGCACTCGGCGATCCGTCCCCGTGAAAGTACCTTCCTTCTCTGCGAAGGAGGCCGAAGGCAAGACCACATCTGCCAATTCTGCCGTCTCCGAGAGAAAAATCTCCTGGACCACTAAGAACTCTAGATTCTTGAGCGCCTCCACCACGTGGTTCGAGTCTGGGTCCGAGAGGACAGGGTTCTCTCCCATGATATAGATAGCCTTGATTTTGCCCTCCGCAGCCTCGTTCATCATCTCCACCACGGTGAGGCCCACCTCCGAGGGCAACCCTTTCACCCCCCACGCCTTCTCGAACTTAGCCCTGACCTGGGCATCGGTGACGCTCTGGTACCCGGGGTAAACATTGACTAAGGCTCCGGTATCGCAGGCTCCCTGCACGTTGTTTTGCCCCCGCAAGGGGTTGACCCCCGTCCCCGGGCGACCCACATTTCCGGTGAGCATGGCCAGGTTAGCGCAGGACCAAACGTGCTGCACGCCTGAGGTATGCTGGGTGATGCCCATAGCGTAGACGATGGCTGCCTTGCTCGCCTGACCGTACATTCGCGCTGCCTCGATGAGGGCATCTTTGGGGATGCCAGTGATCGCCTCTACCCTTTCCGGAGTGTAAGCCTCCACCACTTTCCTCAGTTCATCAAACCCCTCTGTCCGCTTCTCAATGAACTCTTTATCTTCTAACCCCTCGGCGAGGATGACGTTCATCATGCCGTTAAGCCAAACCACATCGGTGCCCGGCCTCTGTCGCAGCCAGAGGTCGGCATGGAGAGTCAACTGAATCCGGCGGGGATCGACGACGATCAATTTGGTCCCCTTCTCCTGGGCTCGCAGGATGCGGGTGCCGATGATGGGGTGTTGCTCGGTGGTGTTGGAACCGATGACCAAGATGAGGTCCGCCTCCTCCAGGTCAGGGATAGAGTTGGTCATCGCTCCGCTCCCGAACGCTGTGGCCAGACCGGCCACCGTGGAGGAGTGTCAAAGGCGGGCACAGTGATCTATATTGTTAGTCCCCAACACCGCACGGGTAAACTTCTGCAGAAGATAGTTCTCCTCGTTAGTGGCCTTGGCCGAGGAGAGGACCCCGATGGCATCTGGGCCATCTTTCTCCTTTATGGCAGTGAGCCTCTTGGCCACCAACTCCAAAGCCTCATCCCAACCGACCTCGATGAAGCGGCCATCTCTCCTGACCAGCGGTTTGGTGAGCCTATCCTGGTGATGGATGAAGGCGTGGGCGTTCCACCCCTTGATGCATAGTTTCCC
>DMLA01000092.1 GCA_003453555.1 Chloroflexota bacterium
CTCAGAGGGAAGCACTTGACAGAGAGGGGAATTCGTGGTATCATTTTTTAGCACTCTAATGAAGAGAGTGCTAATTCCTTGTGGAATGTCCAAATGTTGACGGAGAGACAGAAGACTATATTGGATCTGGTAGTGAGAAGGTATATCGCTACCGCTGTTCCGGTAGGCTCCAAAGCGTTGATAGGGCAACCGGGCTTGAATGTAAGTTCGGCTACCATCCGCCATGAGATGGCTTCCCTGGAAGAGGCGGGCTATCTGATCCACCCTTACACCTCAGCCGGGCGCATGCCCACGGAGAAGGGGTACCGCTACTTCGTGGAGTATCTGATGGAGGAGAGAGCGCTATCCATAGAAGAACAGCGTATGATCCGCCATCAGTTCCATCAAGCGCGAATGGATTTAGATCAGTGGTTGAAGCTCTCGGCTGCCATCCTGGCCCGCAGCGCGCGGAACGCGGCTCTCGTCACGGCGCCCAAGGCGGTTCGCTCTCGGCTAAAACATCTGGACCTTATCTCTGTGGGCGAGTCGGTGGTCCTCTTACTCTTGGTTTTCCATGAGGGCAGCCTGAGGCAGGAGATCCTCACCTCCGCCCCGCCCTTGGAGCAGAGGGAGTTGAGCCGTCTAGCCAACGAGCTGAACGTTAGGCTGGGCGGTCTGACAAGCGAAGAGACAAGGACCCAGATGGCCAGTCTCCAAGGCTTCAGGAGGAGGGTATCTCAACATCTGATAGAGGCGATGGAACAGGTCGACCAAAGGCGAGCCAGCGCTATATACCATAACGGGGTTACAAATATCCTGCGGCAGCCCGAGTTCGCCGAGGTGGAAAGGGTGGAGAGGGTTCTGGGCATCCTCGAGCGCCGCACTTTCCTCGAGTCTCTCCTAGCGGAGGTGGAACTCACCCATGGGGGGGTGCAGGTCCTCATCGGAGGAGAAGGTCGCTGGCGCGAGGCGAGGGATTGTAGCATCGTTTTGGCCCGCTACGGCGTGGCTCAGGAGGCGATGGGCGTCCTAGGGGTGCTGGGCCCCATGCGTATGCCCTATGAGAGATGTATCTCCGCGGTGCGCTACATGGCAAGCCTGATGACCGATCTCTTCGCTGAATCTTACGGTCTCTCTACATAATGAGATCTGGAGGTAAGATCGATATGCCAAAAGAGAAAGAACCTCTACCGGAGAGGGCTGCCGAGGCCGAAGAGGCTGTGGCCGAGTTGCCCGAGGGGCCTGAGACCCCAGAGGAACTCCGTACCGCCCTGGAGGAGGAAAGAGCCAGGGCGGAGGAGTACCTGGATCAGTGGAAGCGGGCCCGAGCCGAGTTCGCCAACTTCAAGAAAAGGAATGAGAAGGAACGGGAGGAACTCCTGAAGTTCGCCAACTCGGTCCTCATCGCCAAAATCCTCCCTATCCTCGATGATTTCGAGAGGGCCACAAAGACGATACCGAACAAGATACACGCCCTCACCTGGGTGGAGGGGATATTCCTCATTCACCGGAAACTCCAGGCTATTCTGGAGCAGGAGGGGGTGACCGAGATAGAGGCGGAAGTGGGAAAGGAGTTCGACCCTGCCATCCATGAGGCGGTGGCGCATGAGGAGAGTGAGGAATACAAAGAGGGTCAGATCATAGACATTTTGCAGAAGGGTTACAAGTTGCACGATAGGGTCGTGCGACCAACTCTGGTGAAGGTAGCAAAGGAGAAGAGCGCATAATAAGGCGCTGTTGAGGAGGGATAGATATGGCTAAGGTGATAGGTATAGATTTAGGGACCACCAACTCTGTGGCCGCGGTTATGGAGGGTGGAGAGCCTACTATTATCCCTACCGCTGAGGGATCGCGACTCTGCCCCTCGGTGGTGGCGGTCAGCAAGACGGGGGAGAGGCTGGTAGGCCAGGTGGCTAAACGTCAAGCGACAACCAACCCCGAGAATACCATCTTCTCCATTAAGCGGTTCATGGGGCGGAAGTATAGGGACCCCACGGTACAGCATGATATCGAACTAGTGCCTTTCAAACTGAGCGAGGCCCCCAACGGGGATGTGCGCGTCCATATGGGTGGCAAGGAATACTCGCCACCCGAGATATCCTCTATGATCCTCCAAAAGCTGAGGAGGGACGCGGAGGCCTACCTGGGCGAGCCGGTGACCGAGGCGGTGATTACCGTCCCCGCTTATTTCAACGACTCCCAGAGGCAGGCCACCAAGGAAGCGGGCAAGATAGCGGGACTGAACGTCTTACGCATCATCAACGAGCCCACCGCCTCCTCCCTGGCTTATGGCCTGGATAAGAAGGTAGACGAGCGGATAGCGGTTTTCGACCTGGGGGGCGGCACCTACGATATCTCTATCTTGGAGATAGGCGAGGGGGTCTTCGAGGTGAAGTCCACCAACGGGGACACCCACCTGGGAGGAGACGATTTCGACCAGCGGATCATCGACTGGATAGCCGACGAGTTCAAGAAGGAGCAGGGGATAGACCTGCGCGAGGATAGGATGGCTCTCCAGCGGCTGAAGGAGGCGGCGGAGAAGGCCAAGTGCGAACTATCCACCGTGGTGCAGACGGAGATCAACCTCCCCTTCATCACCGCTGACTCCTCCGGTCCCAAGCACCTCACTATGACCCTTACCCGGTCTAAACTGGAGCAGTTGGTGGGGGATCTCATCGAGAAGACTATGCCCCCTATGAAGCAGGCGCTGGAGGATGCGAAAGTTAAGCCTTCCGACATCGATGAGGTGATCCTGGTAGGGGGGCAGACGCGGATGCCCGCCGTCCAGAAGATGGTGGCCGACTTCTTCGGCCGGGAGCCCCACAAGGGGATTAACCCCGACGAGGTGGTGGCTCTGGGAGCGGCCATCCAAGCCGGGGTACTGAAAGGGGAGGTGAAGGACATCCTGCTCCTCGACGTTACCCCGCTGACCTTGAGCATCGAGACCCTGGGGGGCGTGGCTACGCCCTTAATCGAGCGGAACACCACCATCCCCACCAAGAAGTCCCAGATATTCTCCACGGCCGCCGATGCGCAGACCTCGGTGGAGATCCACGTGTTGCAGGGGGAGCGGCCCATGGCCGCTGACAACAAGACCCTGGGACGCTTCATCTTGGACGGCATCCCACCAGCGCCGCGGGGCATCCCTCAGATTGAGGTCACCTTCGATATAGATGCCGACGGCATCCTCAACGTCGCGGCCCAGGACAAGGCCACGGGTAGAGAGCAGCATATCACCATCACCGCCTCCAGTGGCCTCACCGAGGAGGAGATCGAGCGGATGGTGAAGGAGGCCAAGGAGCACGAGGCCGAGGACAAGAGGCGGAAGGAGGAGATAGAGGCCCGAAACTACGCCGATTCCGTGGCCTACACGGCGGAGAAGACCTTGCGCGACTTGGGCGACAAGGTGCCCAGCGACGTGCGGAGCGAGGTAGAGACCAAGGTCAAAGAAGTCCGAGAGGCGATGCAGGGCAAAGACATCCCCCTCATCCGCCGCAAGACCGAGGAGTTAGGGCAGGTCTTGCAGAAAATCGGCGCTCGGATGTACGAGGCCGCCGGAGGCCCCACCCCGCCCCC
>DMLA01000093.1 GCA_003453555.1 Chloroflexota bacterium
GAGGACTTTTTCGACACTCTCAAGGTAAGGCCACCCTTGACAAAACCCCTTCGGGACTTTAAGATGATCCAAACTGCCCTGAACAGGCAGAGGGGACTAAGGTTCCAAGAGGCCCTCGGTTCCCATCTCTACGAATGATTCGTGAGGGCTAACTCTTTGGAGTGGGAGGAGTATCGTTGCGAGGTTACCCCCCTGGAGTTGCGCGACCTTCTAATCTATTAGCCCCCACAAAGATCCATATCTCTTCCGGCACGGCCACCGTTCTGGGCCTCAGCGAGGCGTTCATCGATGCCCCTCCTACTACCGCCTACCTTCTAGTGGGGGAGAGATGCGAGCGGGATTGTTCCTTCTGCACCCAGGCTAGAAGCAGCCGAGCCCCCGCCCAGGCTCTTTCCCGTGTCATCTGGCCCCCTTATGAGGAGAAGAAAACGCTTTCCGCACTGAAGGAGGCATACAAGTGGGGCAAGATCCAGCGTGCCTGTCTCCAGGTAACGGTGAGCCCAGGATACCTTTCGCGCACTGAAGAGATCATCGCCCAACTGAAGGGGATCCCTATCTCTGCTTCTGTGGTCGTTTCTAACCTGGATCAAGTGGCTCAACTTCTGGATTCGGGCTTGGAGATAGTGGGCTTGACCCTTGATGCGGCGAATGAAGAGGTTTATCGCTATGTCAAGGGCGGTAGTTTCAACCAAGCCTTGGGCCTCATCGAGGAAGCAGCGAAGCGGTTCCCCGACCGCATAGCCACCCACCTCATCGTCGGCTTAGGGGAGACGGAGGAGGAGATGGCCCGACTCATTCAGCGTCTCCACGATTGGGGGGTTATCGTAGCCCTCTTCGCCTTCACCCCCAACCCCGGCACCGCCTTGGAGAATCGGCCTGCTCCGCCTCTCTCCTCCTATCGACGTATCCAGATAGCCCGTCACCTCATAGTGAAGGGGCTAGCCAGGGCCGAAGAGTTCGCCTTTTCACCGGGGGGACGCATCCTAAGGTTCGGCCTGGAGGAGCATGAATTGTCGAATGCCCTTAAGGACGGTAAGGCCTTTCAGACCTCCGGCTGCCCCGGTTGCAACCGGCCCTACTACAACGAGCGGCCCGGAGGGCCGCTATATAACTATCCCCGTCCTCTGACCCCGGCGGAAGTTCAACAGGCGAGGCGAGAAGCCGGTTTATCCTTGACGAAAAGCCCAAAAGAGCATATCATTAAGATGCGCGGGGGTGGTTGAGTCCCGGTGGGCTCCGCGGTCTTCAAAACCGTTGTGGCGGTGCGAGAGCACGGCTAGGTGGGTTCGACTCCCATCCACTCCCGCCATTTGCATATAAAAAGCCACTCCCAGGAGTGGCCTCGACTTTTCATCCCCTCTTTCTATACCTCCCCCGCCAATCGTTCAGCCTAATTTTGATCACTTCCGTGAACATGCCAACAGAATCCCGGAGGGGGTGGATGCGGGAGTTGGCGCTGTAATACCAGTCGATGGGGACTTCGACGATCACGTACCCCCGCTTCTGGGCGATGAAGAGCACCTCCACATCGAACCCCCAGCCGTCCATGGTCTGATAGGTGAAGACCTCCCGTGCCGCCTCCCTCCTGAAACATTTGAAGCCGCACTGGGTGTCTTGAAAGCCTGGCACGGCGAAAAGCCTCACCATCCAGTTGAATACCCGCCCCATGAAATGGCGATAGGAAGGCTCATCGTACCGGCGGGCCCCAGGGACCTCTCGCGAGGCGATGGCCACATCGTAACCCTCCAGGACCGGGGGTAAGAACTTATAGAGTTCCTCGATGGGCATGGAGAGATCGGCATCGCAGATGAAGAGATACTCCCCTCGCCCGGCGAGCATTCCTCTCTTCACGGCATGCCCCTTGCCCCGGTGCTCCGTTCGGATGAGGGAAAGGGTGGGGAGTTCAGCCATCATCTCCTCTACAACTTGCGCCGTCCCATCCCCACTCCCATCGTCGATGACGATCACCTCGCTGGTGTACTCCTGCTTCCCCAAGTAGCCCACGATCCGGCGTAGGCTATGGGGAAGCCTGTGCTCCTCGTTATAGGCGGGAACGATCACCGAAAGAAACATAAGCCCCCATGGCCAATGATACACACGCTCCCTCACCCCGTCAACTCAAATACAAAGGGAGAGGTGTCCCTCTCCCCTCTCCCTCAGGAGCAGTTTCTTTAGATGAAAGCCCTGATCTCGTCGATCTCCGCCACCCCTTCCGCCACCAACTCAATCTGGCTGGCATCGGAGACCCCCAAGCCCAACTCCACCGCTCTAGCCACCTGGTGCTCCTCCCAAGAGTTCCGACCCAACAAACTTGGTGCCCCTAGATATTTGAGGAAGGCCAAGCCTACCACATCAGCAGCCACCAAATCGGAGGTGGCTAGAATGAGGTTGGGCTCCCGCAACTGACCATGAGAGGGGCCCCCGGTTATGAAAGCCCGCGTCCCGTCCATGACCACGAAATCGGCAGGGCGGGCCAGGTTTATCTCCGCCAACATGGCTCCAAACTGACGACCCCCTTTGGAATGAAGAACATTGCGGCTTCTGGGGTGAATGAGACCCACCGTGTTCTTGAGAGCCATGGTGTAGCGAGCGATGATGTGGGTCTTAGCGACGGGCAGAGTGATCATATAATCCACCTCTTGGGGAAGGGCGGAGAACTCGTAACCACCAGGCCAGTTCTCGGCTTCAGGAGGATCGACCCCTACCCACTCGTAACCCTCCAAGGGTATGACCTCGGCTCCGGCCTCCATAGCCACTTGATAGATGCCCACCTTCTTCATGGCCGGAAGGGTATCATAGGCCGGATTCGAGCGGTCAGCCACTATGATCCTCCCAGGCTCATACTCCTTCACCAACTCTACCACCGCCCTCACCACCTCTG
>DMLA01000159.1 GCA_003453555.1 Chloroflexota bacterium
CATGTGACCAAGCGTTTTGGCGATGTGGTAGCGGTCAACGATTTGGATATTGAGGTTCAGGACAAGGAGTTTCTAGTCCTTCTAGGCCCCTCTGGCTGCGGGAAGACGACCACCTTGCGTCTCCTGGCTGGTCTAGAGGAGCCCACAGAGGGGAAGGTCTACATCGGGGAGCGTTTGGTTAACGACGTACCGCCCAAGGATCGGGATATCGCCATGGTCTTCCAGAGTTACGCCCTCTACCCTCACATGAGCGTCTATGACAATATGGCCTTCGGGTTAAAGTTACGGAAGACGCCCAGAGGGGAGATCGAGCGCAGGGTGAAGGAAGCGGCGGCCATGTTAGGGATCGAGGAACTTTTAGATCGGAATCGGTGATGATCCAAGGCAGGCACCCCGGCGGAGGTCAGCCCAAAGTAGAGATTAGAGCGACCAGAGTCGAAATAGTCTTCTACTTCATTCCATATCATGGCTGAATAGGGATTGTTCATCGAAATGGCCAAGACGCCACGCAATTTCAGCAAGTCACTCAGATTCTTGATGAAGCAGCGGTGATCAGCAACGCCGTTAGGTGCAAGGTTGCAAGTAATTACGTCGAAATGCTCAGTATACCGGGGTAGAGGCTGAGTGAGGTCGTGGGCGAAATAGACGATTCCACGCTCTCTTGCTCTTCTATCTGTTTGGCCATAGCGATAAGATTCGGGGAGATATCTATACCAATAACGTGTACTCCTCTGCTGGCAAGAAGTCAGGTGAAAAAGCCCTCACCGCAACAGGCATCCAGTGCTCTCTTGTTGTGGATCTCCCCCATAACTTGCAGCAGGGCAGGAACTACCAGATCCAGATAGGGAGAAAAGCCCTATTCGTCGCGGGAGTGGAAGAGGGTAGTGTATTGCATAGCATACTCATTGTAGCTATTCATCGCTCAATCCGAACCTTTCTATCTCTTACTCTTCTGCCCATTTCGTCTACCGTCTCACACTCGCATCGCTTCGTAGGTTTTCAGCTTCCCTCTCACCTTGCCACAGAAGAGTTGGGCAACCCACCATCCAATCCCCCGTCTCTTCCAGCTATTCACCCCTTCCAAAGGTGCTTTCCATCCATTGCACGGCGAATTCAGTAAGATCAGCCGCATCAAAGAGATATGATTGTGCTGCACCCACTTTCCCAGAGCGACCCTTCCCAGACGATAGATACTTGTGTGCGATTGTCTCGAAGTACTGTCCTGCGTCCCGACCCCCGATGCCTTGATTGGTGTCAAATTCTTCTATCTCGACCAACACCCGCTGCCCATCGCGCAAGATTGGCATCTTGTACCGCACTACATGCTTGCCGGGCACCTTGGCCAAGTGTTCAGCGTAATGCAAGAGCGTGATGCTGTTCAGCGGTGCGCCGAGTAGAAGCACCTGCCCACCCGCTTCGCAGAGTTTAGCCAAAGGTGAGCCGGGACCGTACCCGTATTGCAAAGGATGGCTCTCCGTTATCCAACGGGCCCGCGAACCTACCGCCGCAAAAGAAGCATCGGGATGATCGCTCCGACGCGCGCCTGGCCACGTGCGAAGGTATTCAGTTAAGATACCCCATTTACGATAGGCACGTGATCTGGCTGGATCGAAGGGAGGACACTCTTCCAAATAGGCTCGTTGCCGATCTTCCGGCCACTGGGCCATCTCGTAAGGAGAGTCCTCCCAGCCTACATACATCATGAGCGTTCCTTCAGGAACCAGAATATCGAGCAATGCCTGAAGGACAGTGTCAGGCCCACCGACGATCCATCCTATGGCTTTCACGGAGGCGTGTAACATGATCACTTGGCCAGGAAGCACGCCGAGCTTGCGTAGGTCGTGTACAAGCCTGCTCCTCGTTATAATCGGAAGTTCAGATGCTTCCATCCCTGTGGTCCCCGTGACCGTCATAACTTTCAGTGCGACGCCGCTTCCTCCCCTCTCCCCCCTGTCGCGGACTATGTATCCAATGGCCCCGCGCAAGCCAGAATGCCAACCTTCTCTTATGGACTTTGCTTGTCTCAAAGCCGCCCTGCTCTCTGACACCGTCGGTGGTGCGGTTTCCTCTTTCGAGCGCAACACAATGAGAGCATCCTGACCCGTTGGGATGCCGAAGGCTAGGCCGGGAGGGGGATGCTAGGCGTTGATGAGGCGCGCTGAATCGCGATCCAGGAACAGGATAGCTTGATTATGCTGACGGAGGATAGTGGCGGGACAACTGGGTTCGATTGGTCCCGTGACCGTGGCTTTGACAGCCTCAGCCTTCCTCGGTCCGGGCACCGTGCAGAAGATTGCCTGTGCTGCCATTAGGGCAGGAAGTGTGAGGGTTATGGCTCGCCTTGGTACCAAGTCTATGTGGTCAAAACACCCGTCATGAACTTGCTGGGCCCGACATCGCTCGTCTAATTCTACGACTTTGACAGTGGCCCGATCAGCAAAGTCGGCCACACCAGGATCATTGAAGGCCAAATGTCCATTTTCTCCGATGCCAGCACACACGATGTCAACAGAATACGTCTTCAGCAGCTCTGTGTAGCGCTTGCACTCGGCCAGCAAGTCGCCTGCCTCACCCCTGATGAGATGAACGGTGCCTGGCCGAACTTTCGCGAACAGGTGTTCCTTCAGATAGCGCCTGAAGCTCTGCGGAGCCTCAGGCGTCACGCCAACATATTCGTCCATGTGAAAGGCGATCACCCTGTCCCACGGCAGTCCATCCAAGGAAGACAAGATAGAGAGGAATTCGTTTTGCGATGGAGCGGCAGCAAACACCATCGACAACTGCGCCTTGTTAGCTAGGAGCCTCTCCATCTGAGCCGCTACCCGCAAAGCGACGGTTGCTCCCATCTGACACCGATCGGCGTAGATTTCCACGCGCAGGCCTTCCACCTGCAGTTTCCTCTCGGGGACAATTTTCATAGTGTGGACACCTCCTATCCCTCTAGATTGCGGTTTCGCCATCAGATGCCTGTATCCTTTGGCCCTTGGCCCTTCTCCACCGCTGAGCAGACTCGCCAAGTAAACCGGTACGGAGGACTCAAACTGCAGTTGCGAGCAAAACAGGTCTCACATACACTCTTTGCCAAGAGTATGCATTGACTTCCGGCGCCCATCGACTGGGCTAGATCGGTCCGAAGAAGATCCAGTCCAAGTTCTCTGTTCGCACCTTCCCTGGTGTATTACGGTGAGCACCGTAACGTGGACACGCGGCCGCTCAGCCCCATTTTCAGACGTATCTACCCTTACACGGTGGGTAGGACAGGCCAGCACGAGGCGGGCGACATCCTAAGGACGCTCTTTCTAGTCCGGGAAATGGTCAGGGGTGCGGCAACCGATTCGATCGATTAAGTGCTCATGAATAACGCCTCATCGACACGAGGGGCATGGGCAATAGCCTCGGTCTGCTGCTCAAACGTCCTGAACCGCGTGGCAGGGGATTTGTAATGAGCTTCGCTAATACACTACACCAGCTGTGGCACTATAGACGCGCTACCGCTTTTCAATGAATAATTCCTGAGGCAAGGTAGTTCCGATGTTCTCTCTGACCATCCCTGTAACTTCGACCCCTGCGGCCTCCAGGGCCAAGAAGAATGCCCCCACCACCGGCTCGAACTTCGGCAATACGATGGAGGCTCGAGGTGCTACCTCATGGACGACTCCCCTTACTGTATCGATGAGAAGCGGCCCCTTGGCCTTGAAGATGCTGCCTGCCAGAACCACCTCCACATCTTTATCCTGCAACGATAGCCTGCGAATGAGGGTTCGAGCGGTGACCCCTACTTCCGTCCCCACCTCTCTAACTAGTTGACAGGCTACCTCATCCCCTGCATAGGCTGCCTCGAAAAGGAGGGGCACGAGTCCTAAGAGTTGATGCTGCTCCAGTTGGTTGTGATAGAGCATTTGAAGCAAGACCTCCGGAGATGATGCACCCAAGGAGTCAAGAACCATTTGCAAAAGCACGGTCGGTTTACCCCGGCCGTCCCAAGCGCGCATGACACGGCGTATGATCTCTTGAGTGATCTCGGCTCCTCCGCCCCAATCGCCGGAGATGTGACCTAACCCAGGGAGAATGATCTCTCGTCCATCGGGAGCACGGCCAGCCGCATTGGTGCCGGTCCCGCAGACGACTACCACGCCCCAGGGCTGCGAGAGCCCAGAGCGAAGGGCGGCCATGGTATCATTCTTCACTACGACCTTTCGGCACACTCCAAGATTTTCTACCGCTTGGCTGAGCATGGCGTAATCTTCGGGTAAGTCAGCACCTGCCAGGCAGAAGATGCCCAGTCGCACCTCCTCAGGAGATGCCTGCGCCTGCGCAAGGGCTTCCTCAACGGAATGGGCGATCTGGGCCACTGCTCCCTCAAGGCCACACACTTGATGGTTGCTTGGCCCACCACGACCAAGGCCTAGGATATGGCCATCTTTGCTACCTACCAGACAGAGAGTCTTAGAGGCCCCTCCGTCTACACCTAGCACATAGTTCATGCTACCCCCAAGAACGGTTCAACTGCAAACCGATTTCACCACACCTCTGCTGAATTACTGAAGAACTGAGGGAGGTAATCCCTGTTGGCTTCCAGAATAGCATTCAAGAGCGCCTTCGCCACCCCGAAACTGGGAACCAAGGGGTGGTTGACTAGCGCCTGTAGAGCGCTCTGCCGGTCCCCAGTGACCGCAGCCTCAATGGTTAGCTCTTCATACGCTTTGACAGACTGGATCAGGCCCCTAATCATAACCGGTAGGTAGCCAACGGTCAATGGGATCGCGCCGGCCGCCCCTACCAGACAGGGTACCTCAACCACCGAACCTTCCGGCAAGTCCGCTACGGCGCCTCTATTCCGGCAGTTGACTATGTGCACCTCGTTCTTGTTGCCGACGATGGCGGCGATAAGAGATACCGCGGCTGTGGAGTAGAGAGCCCCCCCTCGCTTTTCCAGCTCTTTAGGCTTGCTGACAAGGTGGGGGTCGGCGTACATAGCCAAGAGCCTTTCCTCTATCTCCTGTACCTCTTCCCCACGAGTCTTACCCGCCTTCTTCTGCTCCTCCAATACCTCGTCATGGTGGTAATAATAACGCAGATAGTAGCAAGGGAGCATGGCTAACGCTTCCAGGAGTTCTGGGCTAAAGAGAGAATGACCCTTCGCCGCCTGGCGCGCTTCCTCGATCGCTTTGGCTAACACAACCGCGCTCACGTCCTGCCCATCCAAATATACCCCTTTCACCCAACTCAGGTGGTTAAGCCCCATGTAGTCAAGGCTGACCCTTTGGGGGGCAACACCTAGATAGCCAGCCACCGTGTGCACCATGTTGATAGGCAGATTGCAAAGTCCGATCACCCGTGCCTTGCTGTGCTTGACGAGAGCCTCTGTTATCAACCCAGAGGGGTTCGTGAAGTTGATCAACCATGCTTGGGGAGATAGCCGCTCCATATCTGCCGCAATACTCAGCATGACCGGTATGGTGCGCAAAGCCTTGGCGAAGCCTCCAGGGCCCGTCGTCTCTTGCCCCACTATGCCGAACCGCAAGGGAATCTTCTCATCTATCACCCGTTGATCATTGCCTCCCACACGGATCTGACTGATCACATAGTCTGCTCCCTCCAACGCCTCTCTTCGCTCGGTAGATAGAATGAGTTCGATCGGCGAACCTCTCGCTCTAATCATGCGTTTAGCCAAACCTCCCACCACTCTCAATCTATCCTCGTCTAT
>DMLA01000250.1:0-679 GCA_003453555.1 Chloroflexota bacterium
GGGGTGGCGAAGATGGCGAACTCGTCCTCTAGGTCGTGTAGCCTCACGCCGATCCCCTCAGTGCTCTTATAAGCCAGGGGCCGAATGTAGGCATCCTCGCGGAACCCCTCTTTGCGCAAAAGTTCGAGAGTGATGTCGCAAAGGGTATCCACATCGTAGGGTAGGGAGATGGTGATGATATGGCAGGAACGGTGGAGACGCTGGTAATGCTCCCGCATCTTGAGGACGTATAGTTCCTCCTCTTCATCGTTCCAATAGGCGCGTATCCCCTCGAAGCAACCGGTGCCGTAGTTGAGGGCGTGAGTCGTGATGCTCACCTTGGCCTTCTCGATGGGCACGATCTGACCTTCAAAGAAAGCGTACTTGGTCTGGGCCATTTTTCTCCTCTCTGAGAAGAGTTCTCTGTTCTCCTATCCTGCGGGACGATCCCCGGGGCATGACCGTCGAGGCCCTTATTCAGGCTTTAGATTGTCTTACGCACCTCTTCCAGGTCTCGCCGAGGCGTTCTGCCCGTCCGGGGCCGGGCAGGGTATCCCAAGGGTACGATGGCTACTGGCCGGAGATGGGAAGGGAGATCGAGGGCTCGAGCGGCCTCCTCCTCGTTGAAGGCTCCTACCCAGCAACCTCCTAGCCCCAAGGCTACCGCGGCGAGTAGCAGGTTCTCCGTGGCCGCGGCGGT
>DMLA01000250.1:1063-1410 GCA_003453555.1 Chloroflexota bacterium
GGGTCGGCACAGACGACCACTACCACCGGAGCCCGGGCGATGAAGCGCTGATCCAAGGCGGCCCGAGCCAGGGCCTCCTTTTTCTTCTCCTCCCTCACCACCACGAAGAACCAGGGTTGTAGGTTCCCGGCTGAGGGAGCCCTAATCGCCGCCCGCAGGAGCCTCTCCACATCTTCGGGAGCCACATCTCGGGAGGGATCGAAGTCGCGGAGGCTGTATCTTCTCTCGACAACTTCCCAGAAGTCCATCTCTTAGGTCTCGATCTCCCACTTTTTGAGTTCGGCGATGAGGGAGTGGTCGGTCATATCTAGTTGCAGGGGGGTGACCGATACTCGTTTGTTGGCCAG
>DMLA01000250.1:1851-5784 GCA_003453555.1 Chloroflexota bacterium
CGGGTGATCTCCACCCCGGCTATCTCTGAGGGAGGGAGGTAGGGCACGTTGACGTTGAGGAGGATGCCCGGGGGCAGGCCCCTCTCTCCCATTTGGCGCACCAGCCGGGCCGTGAACTGGGCCGCATAGGTGAAATCCGCCTCCTCTCCAAAGGTATCCAGAGAGACGGCTAAAGAGGGGATGCCGGAGATTACCCCTTCCATAGCCGCGGCCACCGTCCCGGAATAGAGGATGTCATTGGCCATATTAGCCCCCAAGTTGATCCCGGAGACCACCAGATCCGGAGGCTGGGGCAGGATCCCTAAGAGAGCCAGAGCCACACAATCGGAGGGGGCCCCGTTGGTGGTATAGGCTGTGGAGCCATCGGGGAAGCGAGCCTTGCTTATCCGCAGGGGCTTATGCATCGTTTTGGTGAGGCCAGCGGCCGACCAGTTGTGGTCGGGGGCCACCACTACTACTTCTCCTACCTCTCGCAGGGCTACGACCAAGGCCCGAAGGCCAGGAGCGTCGATGCCGTCATCGTTGGTGGCTAGGATCTTCACAAGAACCTCTCCCGTTCTTCATCCCTCCAAAGGGACTCTTTTAGTTGCTCTTCTTTCTTGGGGATGATGTTGATCTTGACCTTCTCGCTCTCCGTGCGATTCCCTGCGCCATCGATGGCCACCACATGGATGGTGTGGGTCTCCGTAGCGGCGGATCCCATGGTGATAGTCCATTTCTGGTTGTAGGGGCTCACCGTGTCGTAACTGAGGAGGTTATCGTCTAGGTAGAACTCTACCCTATCTATGGAGAAGTTATCCCGCGCTTCCGCCTGGATGCTGACCCACTCATCGTCTTTCATCACGTAAAGGGCGCCATCTGGGGGATAGGTGATTTCCACCTCGGGAGGGATGTTATCCACCGTGACCTGAATGGAGGCCTGCTGGTAACTATCGTCGTTTCGGACCACGGTAAGTTGCAGGGTGTAGAGGCCGTTCAAACCGCTGGTATCCCACATCTCTAGGAGTCCGTGGTCAACTTGGTTATGATGGTCCCCGCCGATCCGGACCCAGGATGAAGGGTTCAGCCCCTCGCCATATTCCAGCCGGTAGAGGCGGAACCCGGGCCCCCGCGCGTTCCCTTCGATGGGCATCTGCTCATGAACGTAGGCGTAGGGGCGAGGCCTGGTGATAGCCACATCTCCCGTAGCCGGGCCTGGCCCGTGGAGGTCGCAATAGTCGGTAGGTGGCTGGGGGATCTCGTTTTCCCGCACCCAATCGGCCGCCTCTGGAGGGTAGATCTCATAGACCCTTTCCTCCACAGAGGGACAATAGACGGTAGCCAACTTGCTCGATTCTGGATCGATGCGGAAGGCTTGATGCACATTATCGTAGGCGGTGGGCGCTGTGCCGGGGAGGAATATCTCCTCTACTGTGCTAGGGGAATACTCGGTGGGGAGAAGCCCCGAGGTGGCGTCCACTACCAGATGTTCCAACCCTGGCGGCTCGATGAAACCCTCCACCGGATAGGAGGCCAATATCTCCTCCATATAATCATGCCAGATGGGTGCTGCCCCCAGTGAGCCAGGGACATGCTCCATGGGTTGGTTATCGGAGTTGCCCACCCATACCCCCGTCACTATTTGGGGTGTGTAGCCGATGGTCCAGGCGTCACGGAAGTCGTCGGTGGTTCCCGTCTTAGCCGCTGCTGGTCGGCTAAGAACGAGTGGGCTATTGGGCCCGAAGGCGGGGGTTCGCGCCGCGTTGTCGGAGAAGATGCTGGTCATGAGATAGGCCACTTTGGGGTCCAGGACCTCTCTCGTCTCAGGAGCCAGATACTCCTCCAATACGTTCCCTTGTGCATCCTCCACGCGCAGGATGGCTACGGGGTCCAACTCCCGGTAGCCAGGCCGCATCTTATCGGGGGGGACCGGCTGGCCAGCCATCACCCCTCCATTGGCCAGGACCCCGTAGGCATAGGTCATATCTAAGAGACGCACCTCACCACCCCCCAAGGTGAGGCTCAACCCGTAGTAATCCTTGGTCAAGGTGTTGATGCCCATGCGATGAGCGGTGGCGATGACGTTCTTCACCCCCACCATATCCAGTACCTTCACCGCGGGGATGTTCACGGAGCGAGCCAAGGCCTGGCGTATCCGCAGGGGGCCATGGTACTTGCGGTCGTAGTTCTCCGGGGTGTATGGAGGGTTCGGATAATCATCGAAGGTGGTGCGCACATCCATGATCATGGTGGCCGGGGTGTACCCTTGCATGAAGGCGGTGGTGTAGGTGAAGATCTTGAAAGAGGAACCCGGCTGCCGGGAGGCCAAAGTGGTGTTCACCTGCCCATCGATATCGGGGTTGAAGTAGTCGAGGCTCCCCAGCATGGCCAAGATCTCCCCCGTGGAGGGCTTGATGGTCACCAGGCCGGCGTTGGAGACGTTGCGCTCCTGCAACCCGGCGACATACTCGTTGGCGATCCGCTGGGCCTTTTCCATCATCGCGAGATCTATGGTGGTATAGACGCGCAACCCTCCCGAGTAGACTACCTCCGGACCGTACCTCTCCTCCAAGAGTTGGCGCACATACATCACGAAATGGGGGGCTATGATATCGAACCTCTGCGGAGCGTAATGAAGCGTCTCGCTCTTGGCGGCCACTATCTCCTCATAGGTGATATACCCCTCACGGTACATAGCATCCAGTACCAGATGTTGCCTTTCCTGGGCTACCTCCGGATAGTCGAGGGGGGAGTTAGCACCAGGGGCCTGGGGGAGGGCGGCTAGCATCGCCGATTCTGCCAGCGTCAGATCCTGGATGTGCTTCCCGAAGTAGGCTTCGGCGGCCGCTTCCACCCCGTAGGCCAGATTCCCGTAGAAGGTGTTATTCAGGTACCATTCCAGGATCCGATCCTTATCGTATCGGCGGGTGATCTCCAGGGCCAATATGGCTTCTTTTATCTTGCGGGCCATGGTCCTTTGAGTTCTCTCCTCCGGGGGGATGAGGACGTTTTTCACCAGTTGTTGGGTGATGGAACTCCCCCCTCCTCGGTAGTAAAGGCTGGTTCCAATCGCCTCCGGTAAAGCCGATTCCAGCGCACCGCACAACGGTGCAGCGCCCTCCATTTGGCAGACTACACCGGTTAGGTTCCCCACAGCAGCCCTTGCTATCCCCCGGACATCTATCCCCGGGTTTTGGTAGAAATCTTTGTCCTCGATGGCTATGGTGGCCTGTCTGAGGTGGAGGGGGATCTGCTCCAGGGGCACCACGGTGCGGTTGCCCCACTGGGGGTCGAATATCTCCCAGAGGGGCACGGTTCCCGTGCGGTCGTATATCTTGGTGGTCTGGAAAGTGGCCTGGGAACGGAACTCTATAGCCTCTGGGGGGGGCAGTTGACGGGCGTAGTAGGCGTAGACCGCCACCACGCTGCCCAGGCTGGCTACCATAGCCAGGATGGTCGCCAGGGCGATGAGGATGAGACTGGAGGCGAGCAGTCCGGCGATCTTGCTGCCGTTATTGCGGTGAACCCGCTCTCGGCGACGGCGGGCGATTATCGCTTTGGTGTTGTTCCTCAAAACGGCGCTCCACAGATAGTTGCTACAAAATAATCTTACTCTAGGAGGGCTTTAAGTGCAAGCCTGCTTCAGGGAGAAGGGTACCCTGCAACGAACGACTTGACCGGCTGAAGCCTCGATCCCTCTTCCAACACCGGGCCTTTAGCCGGCATCCCACTGAAGGCTTGATCCCTTCTCAGCACCAGGAATGGAGCCTTCAGGCGGTATGCGGCTGAGGGCGGCAGAGGGGTTAGCATATCAAGGCCCAGATAGACCGCTCCTAGTGATAGTTGGTGGGATGTCCATATCCGACCTGGGTAGGGAAGGCATGGAAACCCGTCCTACTACTTCAGTGAGCAGGGTAGCCTTATCTCTTCTCTATCACTAGAAAGTGGGAGAGG
>DMLA01000009.1 GCA_003453555.1 Chloroflexota bacterium
CCGCGGCCATGGCCATAGCGAGAAACGATCTGTTGATCAGACTACGCTCTGGCAGGCCAAAGGAGATGTTGCTTCCTCCCAAAGTGATACTAACTCCCAGCTTCATGGCGATCAGCCTGATAGTCTGCAGGGTTACCACTCCTGACGTGTGGTCTGCTCCCACCGTCATGGCCAGAGGATCGATGATCACATCTTCAGGGGGAATGCCATAAGTCTGAGCAGTATCTACGATCTTGTTCGCAATCTCCAACCGGTGCTGGGCCTCCTTGGGGATGCCCTCCTCATCCATGCATAATCCGATCACCGCACAACCATGTTCTTTCACCAAGGGAAGCACTGCCTCCAGAGACGCCTCCTCACCAGTGACCGAGTTCACAAGAGGCTTGCCCGGACAAATGGCCAAGGCAGCAGCCAAGGCCTCATAGTTGGCCGTATCGATGGAGATGGGGACATCTACCACCTCAGCCACGGTTTGCACAGCCAAGGGGAGAATTCTCTCTTCATCGACATCGACGGCGCTCACGTTGACGTCGATAACTTGCGCACCGGCTTCCACTTGAGCGAGGGCCTCCTGTCGCACCAAAGACATATCGCCTTGGGCCAAGGACTCCGCTAATCGCCTCCTGCCGCTGGGATTGATGCGCTCACCGATGGTGACGAAGGGGCCTTCAGCGTCGATCGCTATCTTCCTTCCAGTTCCCTCTAGCACCGTGCGCATAACTTAGTCGCTTTCCTCCTGTCGCGGATTTGAACTCGCTGACCAAGTTTTGAATTCAATATCTCAACGGGGTTAAGAATTGATACCTACCACTCGGAGAAGTGCGGCGGACCACGTTCAAGATAGCACGGCCCGCCCCAAGGCCCAGGCCTTACACGATACCTAGCAACTCTTTTGCCTTTCGCACCGCCGATCCGGCATCAGGGGCATAGCCATCCGCTCCTACCTGGTCAGCGTAAGCCTGCGTCAAGGGGGCTCCTCCCACCAGTACTTTCACTTTATCGCGTAAGCCCGCCTCAACTAAAGCCTCTATGGTGTTCCTCATAGCCGGCATGGTCGTGGTCAATAGGGCCGACATGCCCAGGATATCGGGATTCTCCTGTCCCACAGTAGACACAAATCTCTCGGGGCCTACATCCACCCCTAGGTCGGTAACCTCAAAACCCGCCCCCTCAAACATCATGGAAACCAGGTTCTTCCCTATATCGTGCAAGTCTCCCCTCACTGTGCCAATCACCATGCGACCAGCCGTTTCCAGCTCCCCCTCCATCACCAGCGGCTTCAAGACGCCTAGACCCGTCTGCATGGCCCGAGCCGCTATGAGCATCTCCGGCACGTAGAACTCCTGCCTCTCGAAACGAGCCCCAACCTCCGTCATCGCTGGAATGAGATAGCCAGAGATGATCTCCGCAGGTGGCACGCCCTCGGCTACGGCTTGCTCCACTAGCTCCTTGACACCAGGCGCATCCCCGGCGATCACCCTCTCATGGATCTGTTTTAAGTCCATGCACTCTCCTCCAAGAGTCTATAGTGTGTTGGCGACTTAACCCAGTGGTCACCACCTTGCCTCACAGGTTGCTCGAACATCTTCTCCGTTAGTTTGAGCGACCAAAGCCTAAACACGGATGGGATACTGACCGTACTCAGAGGCGGCTTCGTAGAGAGCGACAATATTCTCCGGTGGTACCTCGGCCTGGATGTTGTGAATCGAAGCAAAGACGAAGCCGCCGCCCGGCGCGAGATCGTGGATGCGCTTTTTGACTTCCTCTTTAACGCCTTCAGACATAGCGAAGGTCATCACTTCCGTGGCGTCTGCTCCGCCTCCCCAGAAGACCAGGTCCCGACCAAACTCCCGTTTGAGCCTGTCTGTCTCCATATCTTTGGCCGAGACCTGGATGGGGTTGATGATCTCCACTCCACTCTCTATGATGTCGGGCAGGGCCCAGTAGATGGAACCGCAGGTATGCAAGAACACCTTGGCCTCTGTCTTGCGGTGGATGAGGTCGGTTATGCGCCGATGTCGGGGCTTATAGATTTCACGATACAGGTCGGGTGAGAATATAGGCCCATGCTGCCCACCCAGGTCATCGCCCAACTGAACGATGTGAATATAAGGCCCTACCTCATCCAACACAAAATCCCAGAACTCTAACTGCCACTCCATCACCCTCTCGGCAAGAGCCTCCACATACTTCTTGTTATATACCATATCGGTTAGGAGAGGCTCGATGCCCCGCAACCAGTACGAATGTTCAAAAACCCCAGCGGTCGGAGGGTAGATCATAACCGCTTTGTCCGTGTTCTCCAACAAATCCTTGGCCTTATCGGCCAGGCCCCTGATCCGATTGGGGTCTCTGGGGTTCGGGAATTGGAATCTCTCCAGCTCCTCGATAGTCCCTTCTTTCAGGGGATGGTCGGCCAGGTCATACCAGTACCCGCCGGCGGGGCGCTGATAGAGAACTCCCCATTCGTCCACGTAGGTATCCGTAACTGGATCAACCTCTAATTTCCAACCGGAGCCCGGGTTGGCAAAGAAACCGAAGACATCTGCGTGGAACATCTCTTTGAGAGCCGGTGCCGGGTCTACAATTTGCTGGAACATATCCAGTATCGGTGCCCTGTAGGGAGGCATCCCCAGGTACTCCAGAAGCCTACGGTGGGCCTCGTGATGCAGAGAGGTAACGAGTCCGCCGAAGTCAATAGGCACCCGGTCTGGCTCCTTATGAGCCAGAGCAAGAAGGACTCTCTCTCGACTGTTCATAGAAACTCCTTTCCAAACCCAGCCTGGTGCGGCAAGGTGATGGTGATGCCCAGTTCGGCTATGTAGTCATCAGAGAGGCTCAAGACATTCAGCGCGCGGTAAACCGAGGCGATTCCTCTCCTACCTCGATATCGTTGGCTAGACATACAGATCTCCTTGGTAGGACGATACTGTTGCACTCTGCCCGTCATCACGGTGGGATTGCGCCCTAATGTCGACGCTCATGCGTAGGTGAGCCAGGACATCGTGACCACTTTTGTGCTTCGAACCCAGGTTGCTCCAAACTGCATAAGCGCCTTCAGATAGTTCCGGTTGCCTACCTTTGCACCCGTCCCGAGGCTTCGCCCCGCATCAGGCTCTCGACCTCAGCTACGCTGATGCGGTTGTAGTCGCCGGGGATGGAGTGCTTCAGGCATGAGGCGGCCACGGCGAAATCTAGGGCGACGCCATCAACCATCCCCTGCAGAAGAGCATAGATTAGGCCGGCAGCGAACGCGTCTCCCCCGCCGACGCGATCCACAATATGGGTGATATCGTATCGGGAGCTCACCAGAAACTCTTCTCGATTGTGGAGACACGCCGACCAGCCATTATGGCTGGCACTATAACTCTCCCTCAAGGTGATGGCCTGCTTTTTCAAATTCGGAAACGTTTGGAGCACCTTCTCGCTCAGGGCGCGGTATTTGGCGATGTCCAGCTCTCCCGACTCCACGTCGCTCTTCCAGTCGGTGCCCGATTCAACAAAGATCCCAAGAGATCTCTGACAGTCCTCCTCGTTGGCAATACCGATGTCAACGAAGCGCACGATTTCAGGCATGACCTCTGTTGCCGGTTTTCCATAGTTCCACAACTTCTTGCGGTAGTTGTAGTCACACGAGACGGTGAGCCCTTTCTCCTTAGCCTTCCGCAACGCCTCCAGCGAGAGGTCGGCCGCGCTCTGGCTGATGGCGGGGGTGATTCCGGTGATATGGAACCACGATGCGCCTTCTAAGACACGATCCCAGTTTAGGCTCCCCGGTTTCGCGGTGGCGATGGCCGAACCGGCTCGATCGTAGATCACTTTAGAGGGCCTTTGATTGGCCCCTGCTTCAAGGTAGTAGAGCCCCATCCGGTCGCCGCCCCGGACGATAAAGGAGGTGTCCACCCCAGCCCGGCGCAGATCCGCGATACAGGCGTCTGCAATCGGGTTGTCCGGGAGCACTGTCACGTAGGCCACCTCGACGCCAAAGTGGGCCAGGGAAATAGCCACGTTGGCCTCCCCACCTCCAAAGGTCGCCTCCAACACCGGCGATTGGAAGAACCGTTCGAATCCAGGCGGCTTCAGCCGGAGCATCACCTCGCCGAAAGTTACCACTCGACCACCCATATCAAACCTCCACTATCCTCGTACCCGACGCACCACAGAGATGGCGTCCCGGGTCAACTGTGTGATCTCATCGAACCTGCCAGCCGAGATCAGGCTGGCCTTGACCAGCCAGCTTCCACCGCAACAGTGGACGCACGGCTGGGCCAGATAGTCTGCCAGGTTGTCCTGGTTGATACCTCCCGTGGGAATGAACTTGACGCCGCCGTAAGGGGCTGCTATAGCCTTCAGCATCCCAATGCCACCCAACGCCTCAGCAGGGAAGAACTTGAGTATGTTTAATCCCTTGTCCAAAGCCATCTCGATCTCGGTCGGTGTTGCCACCCCTGGGGTGACGGCTATCTCGTTTTGCAGGCACCAATCGACCACTTTTGGATTGAACCCCGGAGAGACGATAAATCGAGCACCTGCCGAGACCGCCCTACTAGCCTGATCGACCGAGAGCACAGTTCCCGCCCCCACGATGATCTCCGGCAGGCTTGAGGAGATCCACTGGATCGCCTCCTCGGCTGCCGCAGTCCGGAAGGTGATCTCGGCACATGGCAGACCGCCTGCCAATAAGGCTCTGCCAAGTTCGACTGCATCCTCTGGCCGCTCGATCTTGACGACCGGCACCACGCCGAGACGTCCTAGTTTCTCAAGCAG
>DMLA01000195.1:0-3892 GCA_003453555.1 Chloroflexota bacterium
CCCCGGCTTTCAAATCCGGGGCCAGAGCGAGAGAGAGGTCGTCGCCTCGTCCCCCGGCCTGGCAAGTACCGGGGCAGGCTGACTGTAGTGGGCTAGCAAGTACCCGTGGCCTGTCACGTACCAGGACAGGCGGGGCAGGCTGGAACTTGGCAGTGCAGGGGGGCAGGCGCCTTGAGGCAGGCCCTGGGGCTGAAGACCCAGGACGGACCGTACCACCGGTTGTCGCATTTATAATGAGACTAGTCGGCATATAAACGCCCCTCGGTTTACACCCCTCGTCCTCAATCGTCAGGGGTTACCGGGGAAAACTTCGACAAATTGTTCTCCCTCCCCATCGCTGATATAATTTTCTATAGAACTTCTTTGCAGAAGGCCAGGATATGTATAGCCTAGACGACACCATCGCTGCCATCTCCACCCCTCTAGGAGAGGGGGGGATCGGTATCGTGAGACTCAGCGGGCCAGACTCGGTAGCCATCCTCAAAAAGATCTTCCACCGAGCCAAGGGAGAGGGGCTTGAATCCTACCGGCTCCATTACGGCCATATCATCGATCCCGATACCGAGGAGGAGGTAGACGAAGTCTTGGTCTCCTACATGAAGGCTCCCCACTCCTACACCCGGCAGGATGTGGTGGAGATCAACTGCCACGGAGGCATCGTGCCTCTGCGTCGCGTCCTGGAACTAGTCCTACGATATGGAGCCCGACTGGCCCACCCGGGGGAGATGACCTCTCGAGCCTTCCTCTTGGGTCGCATAGACCTGGCCCAAGCGGAGGCGGTCTTGGACATTGTGCGGGCCAAGACGGAGGCTGGCCTACGAGCGGCGGTAAGCCAATTGGGAGGGTGGCTGTCGCAGGAGATTCGACGGGTGCGGGCGGAATTGGTTGAGGTTCTGGCCTATCTGGAAGCCACCATCGATTTCGAGGAGGATGAGATACCAGAACGGGATATCTCGGAGCCGCTCAAGCGAGCGCAAGAGAAGATAAAGGCTCTTCTGGCCAGCGCCGATCAGGGGATCATCTACCGCCAAGGGGTGCGGGTGGCTATCGTAGGCCGTCCCAACGTAGGGAAGTCCAGCCTCCTGAACGCCCTTCTCAAGACCAGCCGAGCCATAGTGGCCCCCATCCCCGGCACCACTAGAGACACGGTGGAGGAGAGTTGTAACCTCCAAGGGGTACCTATATCTCTGATCGATACGGCGGGCATCGCCGAGGGGAAAGACCTAGTGGAGAGGCTGGGCGTGGAGCGGAGTCGTGAGGCGTTACAAAGAGCGGACCTAGCCCTCATGGTCGTTGACGGAAGCGACCCCCTCCGGAAGGAGGACCGAGAGATCGCCAGCCTCCTGAACGCGAAGCCAACCCTCTTGGTCATCAATAAGAACGACCGGCCACAACTAGCCTCTGTCGAGGGGCTGCTTCCCCAGGTGCCATGCCTATCGGTATCCGCCCTGACGGGAGAGGGGTTAAAAGAACTGGAAGAGGCTATTCTAGATACGATCTTTTCGGGAAGGGTAGTCGCCTCTGACGCCCCCCTAGTCACCAACCCCCGCCATAAGCAGGCCCTGCAATCGGCTTTAGAACACCTCATGAATGTCGAAGAGGCCCGCAAGGAAGCGCTCCCCGCCGATTTCTTGGCCATCGACCTACATGGAGCGGTGAACGCTCTAGGGGAGATCACCGGAGAGACAGCCACCGAAGATCTGCTAGAGGTGATCTTCAGCCAGTTTTGCATAGGTAAGTAAAGGGCCCTGCTGAACGCAGGGCCTCCTTATAATCCCCTTATAATGTTATAGCATTTAATAACAGTTCACTCCCCTCCCAGATACCTTAGAGCGGCCATCACCTTATCTTCCATCGCCATCTCCTCACCGGCGAGGGAACTCACCGCCTCTCTAGCCTCGGAGAGGCTGTAACCCAAAGCGGTGAGAGCCTCTACCACCTCGGCATCCTCAGGGGTGATGGGGGGAAGAGGCACCAGCCGCTCCACGGCTATCTTGTCCTTCAAGTAGAGGATGACCCTCTCCGCGATCCGCTTGCCGATGCCCGGTACCTCACTCAAGAGTTGCACATCACCGTGGGCTACGGCCAAACGGAAGTCATCGACAGAGAGGGTGGAGAGGATGGCCAGAGCCAGTCTGGGGCCGATGCCCGAGACCCCCAAAAGGAGTTTGAAGAGGGTTAGTTCATCTTGAGTCTGAAAGCCGTAGAGAGAGACCTCGTTCTCCCGGAGGTGAAGATGGGTGAAAAGGGTTATCTCATGGCCTGGGCTGCCCAACTCTCTGAGGAAAGAGGTGGGGATATAGACCTTGAAGCCCAGGCCGCCGACCTCGACAATGATATAGTCCTCGTTCTTGGCCGCGAGCCTACCCCGCAGACTGGAGATCATCCTCCACTCGCCTCCAAAGCCCTCTCCACCTGGATGGAGTAAAGATGGCATATGGCCACCGCTAGGGCGTCTGCGGCGTCATCGGGTTCAGGCAGAAAATCCAAGCCCAAAACTATCTTCACCAGTTCCTGCACCTGTCCCTTGGTGGCCCGCCCATAGCCGACCAACGACTCCTTCACCTCCAAGGGGGTGTATTCATAGACGGGGAGGTCCTGCTTGGCCGCCGCCAAAAGAGCCACCCCTCGGGCCTCCCCCACAGCCAAAGCGGTACGCGCGTTCCTGCTGAAGAAAAGCCTTTCCACGGCTACATCGGTGGGTCGATGACGGACGATGATCTCTTCCAGTTCATCACAGATAACCTTAAGTCTCTGCGCTGGAGGCAATTCCGACCCTGGAGTGATGACCCCATACTCCACCAAGGTCAAATCTTCGCCCCTCTTTTTCACCAAGCCATATCCGGTCGCCGAGACCCCAGGATCGATGCCTAGTGTCAGCACAGGCCCCTCCTCAGGCCGCCTCGTACTCGTAACTATCCACCACCTCGGCGGAGATATCCAGATTAGAGTAGACCTGTTGGACGTCCTCCAGATCCTCCAGGGCCTCTATGAGGTGCATGATTTGGATGGTCTCCTTCTCCCCCAACCGCGTTAGGGTCTTGGGCACCATGGTGATCTCCGCCGAGGAGAAGGGAACACCTTCTCTCTCTAGGGCCTCCTTGACTTTTTGAAAGTCCGCAGGTTGGGTGTATATCTCCACCAACCCGTTCTCGATCCTCACATCGTCGGCTCCAGCGTCTATAGCCTGGAGGGCGAACTCCTCCGCTTCTTCGCCATCGGCCTCGATGATGATCAACCCTTTCTGGTCGAAGAGCCAGGTGACGCTCCCCGTCTCCCCCAGGCTACCACCGCTACGGGTGAGGAGGCGTCGAATATCGGCTACTGCTCGGTTGCGGTTATCGGTGAGGGCATCTAAGATCAAGGCCACCCCATGGGGACCATACCCTCCGTAGCGGATCTCCTCGAAGGCCTCACCTTTTATCTCGCCTGTTCCCCGCTTGATAGCCCTCTCTATGCTATCCTTGGGCATGTTGGCCTGTTTGGCCTTATCGATTACCAGGCGCAAGCGGAAGTTTACATCCGGGTCGCCCCCACCTTGCCGAGCAGCAACGGTGAGTTCCCGGGCTATCTTGGTAAAGAGCTGGCCTTTCTTGGCATCACTGGCCGCTTTCTTCCTCTTTATGGTCGACCACTTCGAATGCCCTGACATCGCTCACCCCCCCTTAACATCTCTTTTTCATTATAACATCATAGTGGTGCCCCTGCAATATCGGTACAGATGAGAGACTATTGAAAAAAGGGGACAGATTCTTTGGCTATCATCAATTCCACAAACGGTCAAAAACTGATTGCCGGGAAGGGATGCATTTCTCTTTCCCACCAGGCTATGAGCCCAGCACCTGCTCCTTGTTTGCTCTCCGCACAGCGATATAAGAAGAGGAGGGGTCAA
>DMLA01000195.1:4022-4163 GCA_003453555.1 Chloroflexota bacterium
GCAATAGATGAGGCTGTTAAAAAGGAGGATAAATCCCCTGCCATCATCAAAAGCCACTAAGAACTGATTGCGGGGGAGATTTACGCTCTCTAGAAGAGGAGGGGTCCAGTTAGACCCCCTCTCCCGCTGGGCGTGGTGGAA
>DMLA01000195.1:4296-7138 GCA_003453555.1 Chloroflexota bacterium
CCAAAACCGGAATAGATGAAATATATGGCTAAGGCCACCAAGATGAGGCCACAAACTACTAGCACCCCTCGATAGAACGATAGGCTCAAGAACCCTCTCCCCGAAGCGATGAGGAAGGCCAAGAGGCTATTCCAACTTAGGTCAGAGAGGATGTGGCCTGAGAAGAAGGCCCCCAAGCCAGGCAGGCCCCTACGCAGGGCCAAAACGACGTAACTGGCCCCCACGCTAGCCCACCAGACCACCCAGTAGGGGTTGGATATACTGGCCAGAACCCCGGCTCCCACAGAACCGAAAGCACCGACGCCCATCTCTCCAGGTTCCAACTCCAAGGCGATCCCCACCCAACCGCTCCTAGCGATATCGATGCCCATCCAGAGGAGAAAGCCCCCTCCCAAAAGCCCGATCAGCCCCGCTACCAGGCTGCGCTTGAATACCTTCCCCAAACCCATAGCCAGCGCGGCTACAGCGGCTATTTCCGCCATGGCGTGCCCCGCGGTCACCAAGGGCCCGGCCCAAAAACCGTGGCGGGCGCTCTGGCTGATGGTTACCATAGAAACAGGGCCCGGCATCAGGGCCCCAGAGAAACCAACGATTAACGAAGTCACAAAAAGGGCAAATAAGGCTCTCACTTCTTATGCCGGTATACGATGCGACCCCGGGTCAGGTCGTAGGGAGAGAGTTCCACCAATACCCGATCCCCCAAAAGGATACGGATATAGTACATCCTCATCCGGCCCGAGATATGAGCTAACACCTCGTGTCCGCTGTCCAACCGCACCCGGAACATGGCGTTAGGCAGCGCCTCCACTACCGTGCCTTCGGCCTCGATCTTCTCCTTCTTACTGGTCTTCTGCTGCCGTTTGCGGGCCATATAACACCTTTTCTGACTATATATCCTTTGGTGATTCCTCCCTTACGAGCACCTTGCGGGAGCGGCCACCCGATTCCATGGGCCCCACGATGCCTGCCTCCTCCAGTTGCTCTATCAGTCGAGCCGCCCGAGGGTATCCGATCCCCAGGCGCCGCTGCAAGAAGGAAGCCGAGGCTCGCTCATGCCGCATCACCAGGGCTTTAGCCTTCTCGAACAGTTCATCGTATCCTTCCGTCTCCCCCTCTACCTCGCCCTCCCAAGGGATTACCTCTTGCTCAGCAGAGAGGCCGACTTCCCGCTGCCAAAAAGCCACCACCTTAGCGATCTCCTCATCGGAGACGAAGCAGCCCTGAAGCCGCACCAGGCTCGATGAATCGGGAGCCATATAGAGCATATCGCCCTGCCCGAGAAGGGTCTCCGCTCCGGCGGTATCGAGAACCACTCGGGAATCTACCTGAGAGGAGACGGCGAAACATATGCGGGCCGGGAAGTTGGCCTTGATGAGGCCGGTAACCACATCCACTGAGGGGCGCTGGGTAGCGATGACGAGATGTATCCCCGTGGCCCGGGAGAGTTGGGCCAGCCGACAGATGAGACGTTCGATCTCATCGGGAGCCATCATCATCAGATCGGCCAACTCATCGATGGCCACCACGATGTAAGGGATAGGCTCCTCGCCCCTACCCTCACACAAAGAGTTGTAGTCCTCGATGTTTCTGGCTCCTGCCTGGGCGAAATCCCGATAGCGGGCATCCATTTCCTGCATTAGCCAACGAAGGGAGCGTATCACCTCATTCACATCCCTTACCACATGGCCACGCAGGTGGGGAAGGCCGCGGAAATGAACCAACTCCACCATCTTGGGGTCCACGAGAAGCAATTGAAGGCCACCGGGAGAGTTCTGAAAGAGGAGACAGGTGAGGATGGAACTGAGGCAGACGCTCTTTCCCGAACCGGTGGCCCCGGCGACGAGAAGATGGGGCATGAGAGCCAAATCAGCGATCACCGGCTGGCCGGAGACATCCCGACCCAGGGCGATGGTCAAAGAGGAACTCTCTCTTGCTTTCTGGAAAGCCTCCGATTCCATCACCCCCCGCAGGGCCACCGGTGAAACCTCACTATTCGGTACCTCGATCCCTACCACCGAACGGCCAGGAACGGGGGCCTCGATCCGTATAGGGGCGCTGGCTAAGGCCAAGGCCAAATCTTTGTCCAAGGAGGTGATCTTACTGACTCTGACTTTCCTTTGCCTCTCCCCCTCCCCACGCCCGTCTATATACCCAGGCTCTACGCCGAACTGGGTGACGGTAGGGCCCTGTCTTATGGATACCACCTTGGCGGGCACCCCAAAACTAGCCAAGGTCTCCTCGATGATATGCGCTTTTCGCTCCACATCCGCCTCGCTGGCGGCGGGATATAGGCTCTCGTTCAGAAGATCGAGAGGGGGGAGCCTCCTATCTCTTAGCCTTAGTGGGGGGGCTTTTTCGGTTGGGAGTTTGATTTGTACGGGTATACCCTCGGGCTTCGCGGGCCGGGCCATTCTGGGAGGGGCAGAAGGGCTCTTTTTGGGCGGGGCCTCGATCTTCTTGGGGCGAGGGGCGACCTCCCGGCGAAAGAGAGAGGAGAGGGTTTGAGCGGCTATCTCGACTCCTCGTCTCATCTCCTCAGCCTTTACCTGAGCGACGAGGAACAACCCCACCCCTCCTACAATGAGAAGGGCTAAACCGCTCCCCAGCCTTCCCAAAGCAAGAGCAAAGGCCCTACTTATGGCCCAACCCAAATAGCCCCCTCCGCCTCCCTCCCCCGCCAAGGCCCAGGGGTCGAGGGCAGGAGAGAGAAGATGGAGCAGACCTAAAAAGGCCGGAAAGAGGATGGCTACACCCCAGAGCCGCTCTTTTTGCTCTCCCCACCACTCCCTAGGGCGTAGGAAAAGGAGAAACCCCCCCGCCATGAGCCCTCCGCTGGCGAGGT
>DMLA01000168.1:0-7657 GCA_003453555.1 Chloroflexota bacterium
GAGAAGCCCCCCTCCTATGAGGAGTATCAGGGAGGAGATAAAGAGCATGGCGTAGGCGTAGAAGCGAGGGAGGAAGCGCCTCTGTAAGCCCTCTGGCTCCCTCTCACTCCTGAAGTAGACAACCGCTGCCACCACGAAGGAGGCGAAACTGAGAAGGATGACCAAAGGGAAAAGAATTGATTCACCTACAATCATCTTGTTCTCCTTTCCTACATTTGAGCGATGGCTATAAGGCTGAAGAAAGCCCAAGCCGCATATCCATATCGCCAGCGGCGCATAGTGAGGCCCGGGATGAGCAAGGCCAGAAGCACCAGAGAGATGGTGATAACCGGGGTGGGATTGCCCTGCCAACTGCCGATGCCTTTCAGAAGGGGCAGGAATATCCATTTGAAGATCATGGTCAAGGCCACGGGCAGAAGGGCGGAGAGGACGGCCTGATTGGCCGACTCGACATACACCTGGCGCATCATCTGGGCCACTTTTCCCGCCTCGCCGAAACGGGCGATAGCCAAGGCCATGCTCTCCTCCGAACTGTACCCTTTCTGGTGAAAATCCGCTGCCGACTCCACCAGGTGGGAGCGGATCTCCTGTAGGATTTCCTCCTTGTTTGGCGTGTCAAGATGGAGTTGGCGGGCCAAATCGCCGAGGTACTCTTCTAGAGATGGCATCTTTGCCTCCGGATCTTGTCTCAAGTCGAGGCCGGCTCTGTCTCCTGCCCTAGTATCTTGAGCAACCGCTGGGAGAAGGTCGTCCATTCCGCAGCGGACTTCTCCAGCACCTTTCTCCCCTCTGGAGTGATGGAGTAATATTTCCTTGACGGCCCCTTCTCCACCACCTGCCATTCCCCTCTCACCAGACCTTCTTTCTCTATGCGGTGAAGGAGAGGGTAAAGGGTTCCCTCCTTGAAGTCAAAGTAACCCTCGCTCCGGCGCTCTAACTCCTTGGCTATCTGGTAGCCATACATCGGCTCCTCGGCCAGGAGGCTGAGAACGAGGACTTGGGTACTGCCCCCTCTTAGATCGGTCATCAGTCTATACCTAGATTATCTATATACATAGATATTATACCACTTTTCCGGGATCTGTCAAGGGTTGCTGGGATGGAGGAACGGTGTTATACTCTCCTTCAACAACGAGGTCTCAAGAAGGTAACTCTATGATCATCATCGGCATCCTCTATCTCCTTTGTGCGGTCTTTCTGGCCCTTTATGGCTTCAACACCTTCGTCCTCATCTTCCTGTATCTTCGTCACCGTAACGAGGCCCTGCCTCTTCCTCCTCTTGACGAGTGGCCTCAGGTGACGGTGCAGTTGCCCGTCTTCAACGAGGTCTATGTGGTAAGCCGGCTGATAGACGCCGTGGCTCATCTCACCTATCCCCGCGAGAGGCTTCAGATCCAGGTTCTCGACGACTCCACCGATGAGACGACAAATCTGGCCCGAAGAAAAGTGCAACAGTACCGGGGCCAAGGGGTAGATATCGAACTCATCCATCGTCATGAGCGGGTGGATTTCAAGGCCGGCGCTCTGAGAGAGGGGCTCAAAAGCGCCAAGGGAAGGTTCATCGTTCTCTTCGATGCCGATTTTGTGCCTCCGTCCGACTTCCTCCTGAATACTATCCCCTATTTTTCGGCTCGACCCCGCTTAGGGTTCATTCAGACCCGGTGGGGGCATATAAACGGTTCTTACTCCTCTTTGACCCAGGCTCAAGCCATCGCCTTGGATGGCCACTTCGTGGTGGAACAGACGGCCCGTCAACGCTCCGGTCTCTTCATGAACTTCAACGGCACCGCCGGGGTATGGAGACGGAGGTGCATCGAGGAGGCTGGTGGTTGGCAGGGAGACACCCTCTCCGAGGATATGGACCTAAGTTATAGGGCCCAACTTAAGGGCTGGGAGTGTCTATACCTCCCCCATGTCGTGGCCCCGGCGGAGATCCCGCCCCAGATCCACGCTTTCAAGCAACAGCAATACCGGTGGGCCAAGGGCTCCATCCAATGTGCCCTCAAACTGGGCCCCACTCTTTTGACCGCCCCGGTGCCCCTCTTCAAGCGGCTGCAGGGGCTTATCCATCTCACCAACTACCTGGTCCACCCTCTGATGACTTTGCTTCTCCTCCTCTCCTTGCCCCTTCTCCTTTTAGGCCGTCCCTTTAACCTACATCTCACCTTCATCAGCCTGGCTAGCCTGGGCCCTCCGGCTCTCTACCTCATCGCGCAAAGGGCCCTATATCCCGACTGGCGGCGGCGGTTCTCGCGGTTCCCCCTCCTCGCCCTTGTGGGGGCGGGGATCGCCCTGAACAACACGAAGGCGATCTGGGAGGCGGTTATAGGGAAGGGGGGCGACTTCGGGCGCACGCCCAAGTTCCGAGTGGAGGAAAGGGGAGACCGCTGGAAGGGGAAGCGGTATACTTTGCCCTTGAACGGTGTGACCCTGGGGGAGGCGCTTCTCACTTTATATGCCCTGGCGGCGGTGGTCGTTGCCGGGCAACAGGGTAGTTACTATGCTATCCCCTTCCTCCTCCTTTACGCGCTGGGCTTCGGATACGTAGCCTTTTTGACCATCTTGCATTCACGACCTAGGGTGAAGGAGAGGAAGCATAAGCCTGCCTTCAAGCCCCCCTCCCTTCCCGAAGCCCTCTCGGAGTAGGTATTTACGCCTATGCCTTAGGGTTTGCCGTTATGAAGGAGGCGTAGAATGAAAGCCGATAGACCTCGTATCCCACCAGGGCAGGTGGTGACCAGTAGATTTCCGGTCCTCCATGTCGGGCCCATCCCCCCTTTCAACCCCCAGAAGTGGGATTTTCGCATCTTCGGTTTGGTGGAGAGAGAGGTGGTCTTCTCCTACCAGGAGTTCATGAGCCTGCCGAAAGTGGAGATAGCATCCGATTTCCATTGCGTCACCCGTTGGAGCAGGCTAGGCAACGTCTGGAAGGGGGTAAGTTTCCAGGAACTGATGAAGCATATAAAGCCCAGGCCCGAGGCTAGGTATGTCATGGTTCACTGTGATGGCGGCTATACCACTAACCTGCCTCTCCAAGCCCTCCTGGACGACGATGTGCTCTTCGCCTACCGGCATGCTGGCCAGAATCTGACCCCCGAACATGGCTGGCCCCTCCGGCTAGTGGTGCCCAAGAGATACGCCTGGAAGAGCGCCAAATGGGTGCGGGGGCTGGAGTTCATGGAAGACGACCGACCCGGCTACTGGGAACAGCGGGGTTACCACAACGACGGCGATCCCTGGAAAGAGGAGAGATACGCAAACTAATAAGACTGCAAAAAGAGGCCAAACTACCAGTTGGCCTCTTTTCTTATTCACTCCTTCGGCGCCTCTTCATCCTCGGGGTAGATCACCTGGCCGCCATATCTGATCTTAGGCCACGACTTCGATTTTCTCGCCTTCTATCACCTCCCCTATGACCCAGTGCTCCTCGCCTCGCTGGGTGAGGAGTTCTTGCAAGCGGGTTAAGCGGTCGGGAGGTAGGGCCATAAGCAGGCCCCCCGAGGTCTCGGGGCAGAAGAGGAGATCTATCATCTCCTCCGAGAGCCCCTCTGGAAGCACGGCCCTATCGTTTTCCAAGATATATTGGCGGTTGCGCACCAGCCCTCCGGGGACAAACCCCCGGGCTGCATAATCTAGGGCTCCGGGGAGGAGGGGAAGACTATTCAACGAAATCTTCAAGCCCACCTTACTCCGCTCGGCCATCTCCCAGGCGTGACCCAGGAGGGCGAAGCCGGTTATGTCGGTACAGGCGTGAACTCCCACCTCCTGCATAGCCTGGGCGGCGGCTCGGTTCAGCCTGAGCATGCTCTTCACCGCTCCCTCTACATGCACTGGATCTGCCTCCTGGGCCCTCAGAGCGGTGGTGATCAACCCCACCCCCAAAGGCTTGGTGAGGATGAGAGTATCCCCCACCTGGGCCCCGGCTCTAGTGACTACGCTATCAGGGTGAACTATCCCCGTGACACAGAGGCCATACTTGGGCTCCTCATCGGTCAAGGTATGCCCCCCAGCCACCACGCCACCAGCCTCGGCCACCTTCTCCGCCCCTCCCCGCAGGATCTCGTTTATGATCTCCATAGGCATGGTCGCGGGAAAGGCGGCTACATTGAGAGCCAGAAGCACCTCCCCGCCCATGGCGTAGACATCGCTCATGGCGTTGGCGGCGGCGATGGCTCCGTAATCGTAGGGGTCATCGACCACCGGAGGGAAGAAGTCCACCGTCTGGATAATCGCCTGTTCCCGGGAGATGCGGTAGACGGCAGCATCGTCACCGCCCTCCAAACCGACGATGAGATCGGGGTGGATATATCCGCTTAAAGGTATGAGAATTTTCTCTAGGTCGCCCGGACCCATCTTGGCCGCTCAACCGGCGCAAGAGGCGAGAGCGGTTAACCTTATCTCCTCGCGAGTCAACGCTTTTCTCCTATGCTGATTCTGTGCCTCAGGTCATAATTCTGACGCCACGGCGGATATTATAGCCCATCGAGGAAGATGAAGCAAAGCAGCAGTAGCGTCGGGCTTCAACGCGACGGGAGAATGCCATCCACTACCGCCTAAAGGCTCCATTCCTGGTTAGAAGAGGAATCGAGGCTTCAGCCGGTAAACTAAGGGCAGGTTTCCATACTTACCCCCTATCGCTTGTCCTGGATTTTAAATCCAGGACAAGCATCAGCAAGGGGTGAGATAAGAAAACCCCTCCCAACTTTTCCCAACGCCGAAGGGGTCTTCAGCCCTATGGGAGAACGTCACCGTGAAAGGCAACGTACACTTATCTTCCACTTATGGGATGATGGTCACCACCACGTCATCGGTGGCTGCATCGCCTTCGCCATCGATGGCCCACAAGCGGATGATCCACTGCCCCAGATCCTCTTCCCTGGCTATCCAAGGGCTGGTCCAGATCGGCTCCTGGTTCCCCCTACAGCATCTCTCCCCGCCGCTCCCCCGCCCTTCTGGGGTCCCTACGACCTACCAGTCGTAGTTGACTATCCCCCCCATCAGGGTCATAGGAGAGGGAGCCGTCGAGGAGTATCGGCTGGCCTACATGTATGGTCACATCGGGCCCAGCGTTGGCCACGGGAGGGACTTTGGTCGCCAGGCTGCAACTTGCGAGTAGGAGGGTAATCACTAAGAGATGCGAGTTCCTCATCACACCCTAGGGGCAATTAGGGTCAATTTTCTCTATTCCGTCAACCCCTCAACGCACCTCTGACAATACCCTTTCAGATCGATATGGACTCCTGTGACCTGGAAATGGTGGTCTTGGGCTGTCTGGGCCTTGATGCGGTCGGTGAGAGGGCTCTCGAACTCGATGATCTCCCCACAACCCAGGCAGATGAGATGGTGATGTTCCGCCCCCCTCCCCTTGATCTCATAATGATGATGTTCCTCATCGAAATGCAACTCTTCGATGAGATCCAGCTCCTTAAGGAGGCTCAAGGTACGGTAGACCGTGGAGAGGCTGAGACGTGGCTCTCTTTTCTTGGCTAGAAGGTAGAGTTCATCGGCGTCCAGGTGTGCTCCATGCTCCTGCATAACCTCGAAAATGAGCAACCTCTGCGGGGTGACTCGCTTTCCCTGAGCACGAAGTAGCCTTCTAGCCTCCTTTAACCCCTCGGTTGACATCTTCCCCCGGCTTTTTGCAACTCATTTGCAATCATATATTACCATACGACTAGGGAGTTGTCAACCGCTCTGCCAGCCTAGGCACCACCTCGTAAAGGTCTCCTACTATCCCGTAGTCGGCTATTTTGAAGATGGGAGCTTGAGGGTCTTTATTGATGGCCACTATGATTTTCGAGCCCAAAATCCCCACCGTATGTTGGATCTGGCCCGAGATGCCGATCCCTAGATAGAGTCTGGGGTTACACTTCTTTCCGGAGAGGCCCACTATCCGCTCCTCGGAGAGCCAGCCGTAGTCGGAGGCCGGGGATTTGGTGCAGCCCACCTCGGCCCCCAGGGCCGCGGCCAGTTCCCAGATCATCCCCAGGTCCTCTTCAGCGCCTAACCCTCGGCCTATGCAGACCAGGGTCTCGGCCTCCTCGATATCTACCGCCTCTCCCTCCTTAGCCCGCCTCTCCACCACCCGAACCCGAGGTTCGGGGAGCTCTAGTTCTAGGCGCACGGTTTGGCCCTTGCCGGCCTCTAGGGGGAGCGCTTCGAAGGTCTTGGGCATCACGGCGATGACCTTCCTCTCCGTCTTGATGACCTGTGAGGCCACGGTGTTGCCCCCTAAAGCGTAGCGATCGGCCACCAGACCGCCCCCCTCCAGACGGAGGTCTATGGCCTCGGTGATGCACCCTGCCCCCAGTTTTTGGGCCACCCGAGAGGCCAACTCCTTCCCTCTCTTGGTGGAGCCCAAAAGGAGGATCTGGGCCCCTCCCTCCTCCGCCATTCTTTGCAACGCCTGGGCGTAGATCTCCACGTAGAAGTCGGCCAAGAGAGTACTCTCCCCCAGGTAGACCTTCTCCGCCCCATAGGAGAAGTATTGGCCTGACCTCCCCTCCACCTCTTGGCCCAGGAGGGCAGCGGCCAGTCCTAGGCCCAACCCCTCTTTCAGCTCTCGCCCTTTGGAGAGGAGTTCGAAGGCTATCTCATCTTTCTCGCTGAAGACTAATATCTCTGCCATGGCTACCTCGCTATTACCCCTTCCCTTGTGAGGGCATCGATCAACTGCTCTACTACCTCGTCGACCTCCCCCTCCAAGGTGACATTCTTCCTCTCTTGTTCCGGGGCCAGGTTGCTTATGATCTCCAGGGAGGAGGCTTCCTTTCCCACCTCCGCTGCGGAGAGCCCCAGATCCTCGGCGCTCCATTCTTGCAGGGGTTTCTTGGCCGCCCGCAATATCTGGATCATGGAGGCCAGGCGGGGCTCGTTTATCTCGCTGGTCACCGAGACCAGGACCGGGAGGGGAACCTCAACTATCTCCAGGGCCTCCTCCATATCTCTAGTGGCTCGCAGGCCTCCCTCGGTGAACTCCAGTTGGCGCACGTAGGTCACCTGAGGCAGGCCCAATATCTCGGCTAGCCGGGAGGGCACCTGCCCCGAATAGTTGTCGGTGGAGCCCTCGCCGCATAGGATTAGGTCGTAGGGGCCAATCTTCTCGATGGCCTTGGCCAGGATCTTGGCCGTGGTCACGGTGTCCGAGCCCTGGAAGGCCGGATCGGTGAGGATGACCGCCTCATCGGCCCCCATGGCTAAGGCCTCTTTTATCGTATCTCTCAGTTTAGGGGAGCCCAGGGCCAGAGCGGTTACCTTCCCTCCTTCCTTCTCCACGATCCGCACCGCCTCCTCCAGAGCGTTCTTATCCATATCCCCGAAGAGGAGGGGTACTCCCTCTAAAACTGGCTCACGGCTATCCCGTTTTATCCTTATCTGTTGGAGATCCGGTATCTGCTTGAGACAGACTACGATCTGCACCTCCTCACCTCCTCTTAGCCGAATCTGTACTGTACCCCGAAGCCGCCTCGGGGGTGGTTCCAGGCCAAGGCGATATCGCAGGCTATGGTACAGGTTCCACACTCCAGACACCCCTCATACCTTATGAGGATCTCCTCCTCCTGGCCCAAGGTGTAGACCTGGGCCGGGCATACGTACAAGCAGTACTTGGTCTGGCACCGCTCTTTGCATCTCATCTCATCTATCTGGATATGGCTCT
>DMLA01000168.1:8046-12245 GCA_003453555.1 Chloroflexota bacterium
TCCCCCACCGCGGAGGGGATTAGTCTCCTGGCCTCCCTCCACAAGGTGGTGGAGATCTTCTCCTTCGGCCCCTCGCCTATCCACATGAGTCGCCCCAGGCTCTCGGCGAGAGCCTGGGGATAGAGGTTGAAAAGCCTGGGGTTCTGCAAGAAATGGGGCATCTCTCTGAAGGTTTCCAGGTCCTTGAGGACGAAACTCTCTTTAAGCAACTCCTCATAGCGAGATAGGGAGGCTGGGGAAAAGTCGTTTCTCTTTTTGGCTTCTATTATCGTTCGAGCGGCCAAGGCACCGGAAGCGAGGGCGAAATCCATCCCCCTCACTGTGAGGCCGGTGTTGAGGGCTAGACCAGCGGCGTCCCCCACTACCAAGATGCCATCGCCATAAACCTGGGGCATACTCCCCAGGCCTCCCTCAGGCACTATATGGGCCGAATACTCCACCGCATGCCCCCCCTCAATCAAGGGTTTTACCTCCGGTCGCTCCTTGAAGGAGTCAAGGAGCCGATGGAGTTCGAACCCCGGTTCCTTCTCCATCAAAGCGCTGATACCCACGACCACTCCCAGGGAGATGCTATCGATATTGGTGTACAAGAAACCTCCGCCGAACATCCCCTCGGTCAAGGAGCCGAAAAAGAGTTGAGCCGCCCCCTCCCCCTCGCTAAGGCCGAACCGTTCTTCGATGGCACCTGATGTTAGCTCGATCACCTCCTTCACACCCACAGCGTAATCTTGAGGCTCACGCTTTTTGCCCAGACCCGCCTTCTCCACCATGAAAGAGAGCGCTCCGTCGGCAGCCACAACCACGTCGGCGTGGATCTCCGCTTCGCTGGCCACGATACCGATCACCCTCCCCTCTCGCCACAGGAGGTCATCGACCCTATTCTTTGGAACGATGAGCGCCCCCTTCTGAGTGGCTCTTTCAGCCAACCAGGGGTCGAACTTGGCCCTGAGGATGGTGTGGCTATGATAGGGCTTCTCCTTGAACCGTTCGCTGGAGAGTTCAAAGGTGACCGATGATCCTTCCCCCATAGCGGTGAGCCGTTCTTTGATCACATGCCTCTCTAGGGGGGCTTCCTCCCAGATGTGGGGGAAGAACCTCCTCACGGGGTGGAGGTAGAGCCTCCCCCCGGTAACGTTCTTGCTCCCGGGGAAATCTCCTCTCTCTACCACCAGGGCCTCTATTTCGGCATCGGCCAGATGGTAGGCACAGGCGAGGCCAGCCAAACCAGCCCCCACTATGACCACCTCCACCTTCTCCGCTTCGGCCATCGCTCTCTCCTAAATCAAGGTTCCCTTCTCCCTGGGCATTTGCAGAGGGGCAAAGAATGTGGCAAGGCCCCGCCTTGGCCCAAGGGGAGCCCTGCCCAGACCCCATCGATACCGCTCTACCTCAGTTGCTTTTGGGTGCCACGGTAGGGGACGGCCTCGTCGCCGGCGTAGTCGCGAGCGATGATGATCTTCATGATATTCTGCCCGCCTTCGGCACCTACGCAGTATGATAAAACCCCTCGCAGACCCATCTCCACGGGACAATCCTTGGTGTACCCAAAGGCCCCCAGTTGCATCATCACATGTTGGCCGACCCGTGCCGCCAACAAAGGAGCCCGGAGTTTGCACATGGCTGCAGCCTTGTTGATATCCGCCTTGGTGAACTCACCTGTCCCGGCGTAGAACTGGTCCACCATCCAGGCCGCCTTTTGGAGCATGAGTTTGGTCATCTCCAAGTCGGTGTGATCCTCAGCTATCTCGAAGGAGATGCCCTCAAAGTTGATCAAAGGCCGGCCGAAGAGGATCCGCTGTTTGGTGTAGTCCACCCCGATCTCCAGCATCTTCTCCGCTGCGCCGGTGCAAGCGGCAGCCACTACGATACGGGCTACGTTGAACCCCTCCATATTCATATGGAAGCCTCGACCCACCTCGCTCAACCGGTAGTAGTCCGGGATCTCCACATCCTTATAGACGAAACCGCCGGTGGAGAGCCCCATGCGGCCCATATCCCTATAGACGGTGGTGGTGATGCCTGGCAGCTGGGCCGGGACGTAGAAGAAAGTCATCCCTCGGTGGCCCTTCTGGGGGTCGGTCACGAAGAGGCTGAGGTGGCCGCCCCCTCGAGTGGTGGCCTCAGTGACCCCGCTTATATAGGCCTTCTCCCCGTTGATGACCCATTTGTCACCCTCCTTGACCGCCGTGGTGGTGATGGCGCTCACATCGGAGCCACCTTGGGGCTCCGTGGTATTGATGCCCATGAACCACTCGCCGGAGGCCACCTTGGGCAGCGCCTCCCTCTTCAACTCCTCACTGCCATGCTTCACGATGAGATAGCTCCAGCCGAGACAAAGCAAGGTGTAGACGGGGAGGGACATGCTCAGTTCTGCCCGGGCTAGTTCGTGTATGGTGATCATGGCGTAGACCATCTCTTGGCCGGGCATGGCGCAGCCGCCATACTCCTCAGGGATGGTGATGCCGAAGATGCCTAACTCTGCCATCCCCTGAATTATCTCTTCAGGGATGCCCGCTTCCTTCTCATCGATCTCCCGAGCCCGAGGCTCGATATTCTTTTCCGCGAACTCTCGGACCATCCTCTTCCAAAGTTCCTGCTCCGCGGTCAGTCGAAAATCCATTCCGCTTGTGCCTCCTTTCCCTTTGCGAATTTGCGCACAAATGCGCCCAACATCATACCATTGACATATACTTGTGTCAAGGGAGCCGAGCAGATCCGGTCGTGTTCACCACTTAGCACCTGGCTCACCTTGCGTAAGGTTTGCTCCCTAGGCTGCCCTCCTCTGCCACCACCTTTGCCAAGCATCTGGCTCTTGCCTCTCGACCCGTAGCTTCAACAGGTTATTAGCCCCCTCTCGACTCCAACTCATCCCCCTCTTCTTGAACCTCCTCCCGATGACAATCTCGATGTTCTTCTCCACTGCCCCGCTCCCCACCACCAACACCTCTTGGGCCTTCACCTTCCCTCTCAGGCCCCAAGAGCCATAGAGCCCTTCCCAGTTCTCCTCCAGGTAGTCCAAGAGTTCATCTAACTTCTCATCCTCTTCCCGGATCATCATCCGCCTCAGCCTCAGAAGACGACGGTGTTCCTCCCTCTTTCCCTCTCGCAGAAGCCTCATCAGCTCCCTAACCAGCTTCTCCTCACCCCTTAGAGCCTCCTTCAATTTCCTCCGGTAGTGCCACCAATCGAGTTGATAGACGCTCTTCCAGTAGTCGGCCCCTGCTATCTCGTTGATCCATTTAGCCCCATCCCCAATGAAGAGGAGGTGCTTTGCTCCTCCCAGGCTTAGCTTCTCTTCCCCTCTCAGGTAGAGTTTTTCCCCAAAGGCCTCTGCCTCTTCCACACCTCCATAGAGCACCTTCTCCTTCAAGCGATAGCGCCTCCGCTTAGCCTCTTTGCTCTCTAACTCCTTCCCAGTGTACATCAACCCTAACTTCATCTCAAAGCGCTCTCCCCTCTCCTCTTGGCTGGAGAGCATAGTGCCGTCCACCTCCACTACTACAATCTCCTGCTCCTCTTCCCCCTCATCCTTACACTTACAGTGTCCCGAGGGACAGGATTCCGAGGGAAGAGTATCCCCTCCTCGAAGACCCTCCGCCTTTTGGCCTCCTCTTCCCCGCGCAACCTTCTCCCCTCCTCCTGTCCCACAGGGATCCTTGACGGACACCCAGCGGTGAAGGGTGCGGTGGCTCACCTCCTCCCCTATCTCCTGCCCCAAAAGCTCTGCTGCTTGCCGATAGGGATGGTCACTGGCTAGCTCTACTCCCCGCTTCCTAACCCCTAGCGTCTCTCTTTGGTTGGGTTCTAACCCCAACACTTCATCGAGAAGGTAACGGTAGACCTTTTTCTCCTCTCCTTCCTTGGCTACCTGATACCTCTGAAAGCGAATCCAACCCAAACGGGTCAAAAGATGGCGAGAGACTCTCCTCTTCCTGATCACCTCCCCTTCCCTCTCCATCAGGATCGTTTCCTCCAGAGAGACGAGAACACTCTCCCATAGCTCCTTCCCAAAGCGTCTGATCTCCTGGAGTAGAACCTCCTCCAGACGATTCACATCTAACCCATCTCGTGGTATACTTATCTCGAGGGTCTTTTCCACCCTCAGCATTTAGGCTCACCTCCACTTCTAATGGTGATTTGTACAAGGTGAGCCTATTGCTTTTTCCTTCCTTGTCAAGTGCTAAAAGTGGCACGCATCC
>DMLA01000133.1:0-2129 GCA_003453555.1 Chloroflexota bacterium
GGCGGGTGGTGATTTTTCATCTTGCTCTCCGGCTGAAGCCTCGATTCCCCTTTAATCGACAAGGATTCGAGCCTTTAGGCGGTAATCTAGAAATGCAAATCCTGTTTGTGGAAGCCTTCGGCTAACGCAGCGTTAGGTGCAGTCTTGCTCCTGTTTCTTCCGTGCTTCAGCAAAAGTCGGATAGTTGTTGAAGAACTCCAGTCGGATATCTTCGGGCACGCGATTTAGCGGGCAGAATATGTTGTAACAGCGCGTACATTGCGTGCGGAGTAGTGTCCAAAACCAGGTGAGCACCGCCCAACTGGTGATCACCAGTAGCAGCCATTGTTGGCCCAGAATGAAGAACGGCATGTAATAGAGCAGCAGCACCGAACCGTACCCCACGAAGACGATCCTCTCGATTCGGTTCAAGGGCCGCGGGCTGAACCGGGGTATTTTCGGAAGGCCGTAGTTGGCGTGGCACTTGAGTGTAACCCCCTGCTCAGCATAATGAGGACAGTGCCGGCAAAGGACCAAGGCTTCCACATACCCGAAGAAGATAACCGCCAATCCAAACCAAACAGCCAATCCGATCCAGAATCCGCTGATCGTCATGCCTGCTATGAAGGGGATGAAGAAGCCAATGGCCAGAACTCCAAAATCGAGAACGTCTTTGGGAGTGTGCAGGCACAACAGCCGCCCCTCTATTGGGCAGCCATTACAGGTCTCTCGCGAGCAGGCTGCTGCGGTTTTCTTGCCTGTTTCTGCTTTCACTTGCCTCATTCACTTATACTACAGTTGCCCTTCACCTCATCGTCAGGACCATTATCGCCTTCTGGACGTGTAGCCGGTTCTCAGCCTCGTCGAAGACCACCGACTGGGGCCCGTCTATCACCTCGTTGGTTACCTCGAAGCCGCGGTCGCAGGGGAGGCAATGCATGTAGATGGCATCTTTGTGGGCCAGTTTCATCTTCTCCTCGTCGCAGATCCACCCCTTGTTAGCGTCGAAGATCTCTTGCGCCCTCTTCTCATCCAGTCGGCCAACCGGTGGGGCGTGCAAGATGGCCGGTGCCCAAGCCTTGGGATAGACCACATGGGCTCCCTCGAACGCCTCCCCCATATCGTTGGAGATGGCGAACGAGCCGCCATACTTCTCGGAGTACCCTTCGCAGGCCTTAAGAACTTCGTCGTCCAGTTCCATCCCTTTAGGGTGGGCCAGGATCACCTCCATCCCCATCATGGTGGCGGCGATGATGGCGCTCTGGGGGACGGCCCGGGGCTTATGGACGCTGGGGGAGTAAGCCCAACTCATGACGAATTTCACCCCAGAGAAGGCGCCGAACTTCTCCTTGACGGTGAGGACATCCGCTAGGGCCTGGCAGGGGTGGTACTTGTCGCATTCCATGTTGATGACCGGGATGTCGGCCCAGTAAGCGAAATTCCGCTCTATCTCGTGGGCTTTGCCGTAGACCCAGCCCACGGGGTCGCCGTAGCAGCGGATGGAGATAGCGTCTCCCATGCGACTCAATACCCGAGCCACATCGGCCACCCGCTCTGTCTCGTAAGCCCGCTCATCGCCAGCCAGAGCGGGGGCGTATATCTTCCCCGGCTCCAGAAAGTGGGCATGACCGCCTAATTGGGTCATCCCTGCCTCGAAGGAGTTGCGGGTCCTCAGGGAGGCGTTGTAGAAGATCATGAAGAGGGTCTTGCCCCGCAGGAGGTGGTCATGGGGCTCGCCGATGGCGAACCTCCGCTTGAGATCCAGGGCTACATCTAAGATAGTCTCCACCTCTTCCCGGCTGTAGTCGAGAAGGGTGAGAAAATCCCGTCCTCGGAGGCTTTCTGTCTTCACTTTGTCTTTCTCCTTTCCTCAAGGCCAGTGGCGAGATAGCCAAAAGTTGATACCCTTGGGGTATTATATTGGGGGCCGCATTCGTCGTCAACAAAGGCCCTTCTATTTCCGGTGGGATAGATGGCGTGGTAGGGGAAAGGACCTTGGTGGTGGAGGGAGAGATGCTGGTCGAAAAGGGGAGCCACCTCGTTTAGACGTTCGTTCCCAGGAAATCGAGGGCGAATTGGGCGTATACCCGCGCGGCCTTAACCAGGTCTTCTACCCTTACCTGATCCTCGGTGGTGTGGCAGTGGGCCTC
>DMLA01000133.1:2454-3121 GCA_003453555.1 Chloroflexota bacterium
GGGCCTCGTATACCATGGTCTCCACCTGAGCCTCCACACCTTCCTCTTGGATGATCTCTCGGACCTGCGCCAGGGCTAACTCCTCATCTTCTCCCCAGGTGAGGCGGCGGTCGAGGTGGGCTTGGCATCTATCGGGGATCGCGTTCAGGCTAGCGGAACTGCTCTCTATGCGGGTGATGGCGATGCTGCCTGGCCCCAAGAAGGGGTGTTGAGCCAACTTAGAGTTTAAGGCCTCCACGCGCGCTATGACCTTGTTCATGGCATAGATGGCGTTTAGCCCTTGCTCTGGAGCGGAGGCGTGGCAGGAGCGACCATGGGTGGTAACTACCAGCATGATACGACCCCTCTGGCCGCGGGCTATCTGTAGATTGGTGGGCTCTCCCAAAACTACAGCCTCGGGCTTCACCCTCCGGCAGAGGAGCCCGATGGCGTACCCCTCGCAATCTTCCTCTTGTACCGTCCCTACCACATAGAGGTCCCCTGTTAGATCGAGGTCCGCATCGATGAGGCTTTTGGCCCCATATATCATAGCCGCTAGGGCGCCTTTATTGTCCGCTGCTCCCCTTCCGTAGAGAACGCCCTCTTCGATCTCTGCTCCGTATGGATCCCTGCTCCAGGCCGCGGGGTCGCCGATACCCACCGTATCGGTATGGGCGTCGTAGAGGAG
>DMLA01000110.1:0-5001 GCA_003453555.1 Chloroflexota bacterium
TGGGCTTCTTGGTCTTCCTCAGCCTAGGCCCCCTGCTTTTCCTAGCCTACCGAACCTACCAACTCTTAACCCTCCGCTATCTCATGGACCGAGATAGCGTGACCATCGTCTGCGGGAGCGTTCGCCAAGTAGTCCCTTTGAGCAACCTCTCTTCCATCGTTGACGGCCTTAGCGACCTTCCTTCCCCCAAACTCGTTTGGCTCGGCTGTTGGCTAGGGCGCAGCCAGGCTAAAGATATGGGGCCTCTCCTCTTCTACGCCACCGAGCCCCCCAAAAAACAACTCTTCTTGGTCACTCGCAGTTCCGCCTACGCCCTCTCTCCCTCTAACCCGTCTGGCTTTCTCGCCGCCTTGGAATCCCGCCGCCAGATGGGCGCTACTCTAGCCTTAGAGGAGAAGATAACCTACGGAACCCTCATCTCCTTGCCCTTCTGGCGGGACCGCCTAGCCCAACTCCTTCTCACCCTCGGAGCCCTAGCTAACGCCGCCCTCTTCGCCTACCTCCTGGCTCGCTACCCCACCCTACCTCGTATCCTCCCCCTCCATTTCACCGCCTTCGGTAGTATAGATCGGATCGGCCCCAAAGAGCAGATACTGAGGCTCCCCACCATCGGCCTGATAATCTTCATAGCGAACGCCCTTTTGGGCTTCGCCCTCCACCGTCGGGAGCCTCTAGCCACCTATCTTCTCGCCGGAACGGGACTCTTGGCCCAGTTCCTCATAGCCATCGCCCTGCTTCATATCATCTTTTAGACGCTCCATCAACCTACTCCGCAACTCCTGAAGATGAGTCGAATAGGGGGGGCGGTCGATATCTTGAGCGGCCATGACCACCGCATCCTCATTACTATCGGAGTAATACCCCCTCCTCCGACCCACCACCTGGAAGCCATACTTGCGGTACAGGCTTTGAGCCACCAAGTTAGAGGCTCGTACCTCCAAGGTTATATGGTCAGCCCCTAAACTTCTCGCTTTCTCGATCATGGCTATGAGGATGAGTTGACCGATCCCCCTCCTACGAAGGCGTGGATGCACCGCTATAGTACTGATATGAGCCTCCCTGGCCGAGCACCAAAAGCCCCCATACCCCACTATGGGCCGTCGCTGGTCAGTGGAGCGGAACCGAGCCAGAAGCCCCCTGCGTGGTTCCTCGCACTGTGCTGCCCCTTCCTCCTGAGGGCGAACCACAAAGTAGTAGGCTCGAGGGTTGTGGCGGATCTCGTATCGGTAAGCACCCATAGGCCAGGGCGTAGGAAAGGAGAGCCGCTCGATGGCCATCACCTCTTGGCTATCACTCACCTGCATCGGCTCTACCTTGTAGGCCAAACCGTCATAATCCATCTTTTCCCTCGGGATACTTTACGTACGGAATCTCCGGACGGTGTAAGTAGAGAGGCTCTAACGTCCGCGGATCGTCTACCTCCCCCCGCTGGAGCCGCTCCCAGCCCAGTTCAGCCAGGTATCCGGCCCTCCTCAAAGAGGCGGCCGACGATGTGACCACTGCGCGATCCCCCAGCCTCTTTCGGAGGATAGCCGTCCCCACTTCATCTATCTCTCCGCAGATGAGAGTGGGACGAGTGATTTCAGAACAGAGCCCCTCTATAGTGGTGAGGAGGTAATCGGTGACCCGACGGAGGGTCACCTTTTCATAGAGGGCAGCACAGATCCGCCCCCTCCCCGCCTCCAAAAGGGCACAGACAGGAAGGGGTTGATGGCTTTGAGAGCAGGCCAGAGCATCAAGGGTGGGGATGCCTATCAAGGGTATGCCCTGGGCCAAAGCGAACCCCTTGGCCAGGCTGAGCCCCACCCTCAGCCCGGTGAAGGAGCCAGGCCCCAGAGCCACGGCTATTCCGGCCAACTCCTTAAGATTCTGTCTCAAGAGCAGGTCCAAATATGGTGCTACCTCCACGGTATGATGGCTGGAGGAACGCCAAGTGAGTTCGGAGACCACCCCCTCTTCTCTCCCATGGATGGCGATGCTAGCGGTCCGCGTCGATGTATCAAGGGCTAATATCGCCTTCACCGCTTCGCTAACCTCCTCTGGAAAGAACCCACGATTTCCTCGTAAGTCGAGCCCTGGGCCTCTAGAGAGATAAGCCGCCTTCTTTCTCCCCCATGTCTGAGGGTGACCCATAACCTCTCCAGAGGCACGATCTCCCTCGCTTTCTCTGCCCACTCGATAGCGCAGACCCCATCCCCAAAAAAGAGGTCGTCCAGCCCGGAGGCTATGATCTCCCGACGGCTCTCAACCCGGTAGAGATCGACATGATAGAAGGTCAGATTTTCTCCCCGGTACTCGTTAACCAAGGTAAAGGTGGGGCTGGTGATAGGTCCATCCACCCCCAGGCCCCGTCCGATGCCCTGAATGAAGGTGGTCTTGCCCGACCCCAGTTCTCCTTCCAGGCAGATCAACTCGCCGCCTCGCAAGAGTTGACCCAGGGAGGCCCCGAACTCTTGTGTCTCCTGGGGTGAATCACTGACGAGATCGACCCTTGCCATCGCCCTGCTCGGCCTCTCTAATGACCACATCCATTATAGTTCCGGCTAGGACGGGGAGCAAATCGAGGGGTAACCTCCTAGCAGGCTACCCCTCGCGTCAACACAAGAAGGACCAGAAGGGATCAATTCCGCTTGAGAGCAAGGGTCACGCCATACCCCTCGATGGAGTAACCCTTGGTGACACACCCCGGAGGGGCCCCTCCCTGCACCAAGGCTGTGGAGAGGGTCTCCTGCTTGATGTATTCCCCATGCTCCTCCATCACCTGTACAAGGATAGGATGGGCTTCAAAGTAGGTGACTATCGTATCTTCGATCTTGAAGTCGGCCTCTTTGCGCAAGGTCTGGATGCGTCGCACCACCTCCCGGGCCAACCCCTCCCGCCTTAACTCTTCGGTGAGAGTAGTGGTTATCCCCACCAGATACCCCCCTTCCTCGGCTACAGCCAAACCCTCCCTAGGTAGGGACTCTATCTTCACTTCCTCGGGCAAAAGAACCACCTTTCGACCCTCAATGGTAACTTCTACCCCCTCTCCAGACCGTACCTTCTCCACCATAGAGTAGCTATCGAGGCTGGTGAGCACCTCTTGGATCTTGGGGTAGAGAGCTCCATACTTGGGGCCCAACAAACGAGGATCGGGCTCGATCTGGTACTCCACTAAATCGGGCTCCTCCACGAAGGCCAGCGATTTGACGTTCAGTTCCTCCAAGACCTGGTCGGCTAGACCTTCTATCACTTCCCGTTCCTCAGGGGTACGCACCTTTATCAAGAGTTGAGCCAAGGGTTGACGCACCTTAAGGCCGGCCTTATTCCGCGCCGCGTGCCCCAGGCTCACCAACCGCATCAGGAGAGCGGTATCGGCCATCAACTTCGCATCGATCAGATCCTTGTCAGGCTGGGGGAAGTCAGTGAGGTGCACGCTCTCCAGCGCCGTCTCATCGACGGAAGAGACGAGGTTGCGGTATATCTCCTCCGCCAAGAAGGGCGTGAAGGGCGCCAGCAACTTGCTCAATGTGGTGAGGCACTCATAAAGGGTGGCGTAGGCCGCCGCTTTATCCTCATCCTGCTCGCTCCTCCAGAAGCGACGTCGACTGCGTCGCACGTACCAGTTGCTGAGGAGTTCCACGAACTCCTGAATGGGGCGCGCGGCGCCAGTGGCGTCGAAATTATCCAGCGCCCTATCCACCTTCTCTATCAAGGAATTCAACTCCGAGAGGATCCATCTATCTAAAGAGGGACGTTGAGCCACGGGCAGGGCGGGAATTCTAGGGTGGTAGTTGTCGATGTTGGCGTAGATGACGAAGAAAGCGTAGGTGTTCCAAAGGGTGAGCAAAAACTTCCGAACCGCCTCCCCCACCAACTCGACGGAGAAGCGACGCTCGCTGCCTGCGGGACCGGCTGTGTAGAAATACCAACGCATAGCATCGGCCCCATGAGCCCGCAACACATCCCAAGGATCGACCACGTTGCCCAAGGATTTGCTCATCTTTCTCCCTTGGGCATCGACCACTAGCCCCAAGACGATGACGTTCTTGTAACTGGGCTCGTTGAAGAGAAGGGTGGAGATGGCATGAAGGCTGTAGAACCATCCTCTAGTCTGATCCACCGCTTCACAGATGAAATCGGCAGGAAACTGCTCTCGGAAGATCTCCTCGTTTTCGAAGGGGTAGTGCCACTGGCTCACGGGCATGGAACCAGAATCGAACCAGGCGTCGATCACTTCCGGAACCCGTCGCATCTTCCCCTCGCACTCAGGGCAGGAGAGGAGGATGGTGTCCACGAAGGGCCGATGGAGGTCCAACTCCTCTCCCCTCCCTCGGGGATCCTGTAAGGACCAAGAGCGGCCTGCCCGCTCCTCCAATTCGGCGATGCTCCCCACCAAGAGCTGGTGACCGCACGATTCGCACCGCCAGATGGGCAAGGGGGTGCCCCAATACCGGTCTCGGCCCAACGCCCAATCGACGTTGCTCTCCAGCCAGTTGCCGAACCTGCCGTCCTTGATATGGGCTGGGTACCAGTTTATCTTTTGATTGTTGGCCAAGAGATCCTCTTTCCGCTCCGTGGTCTTGATGAACCAGGTGCTCTTGGCGTAGTAGAGGAGAGGGGTCTCGCACCGCCAGCAGAAGGGGTAGGTATGACGATAAGTGCCAGAACGGTACATGAGCCCTCGCCGTTCCAGATCTCCGATGATGGAGAGGTCGGCATCTTTAACGAAGACCCCCGCCCAGGGGTTCACCTGGGGGATGAACCTCCCCTGGGAGTCCACCGTCTGCAGGATGGGCAGGCCGTACTCCCGGCCCACCTCCAAATCCACCTCTCCGAAGGCGGGGGCCATATGCACCATCCCCGTCCCCTCCTCGGTGGTGACGAAATCCGCCGCTAGGACGTAGCAGTAATCAACATCCACAGGTAGAAAGGTATAGAGGGGCGAGTAATGCTTTCCCACCAAATCCTTGGCCTTAAGGTTCTTCACTACCTCATAGTCGCCGACCAGCGCCTCATCCA
>DMLA01000110.1:5375-7666 GCA_003453555.1 Chloroflexota bacterium
ATCGGGATGCACGGCTAGGGCCACGTTCCCAGGTAGCGTCCAAGGGGTGGTGGTCCAGACCAGAAAGTAGGTCCCCGGCTCATCCCGCAGGGGAAACTTGACGTAGACCGAAGGGTCCTCGGCGGTAGCGTACCCCTGGGCCAGTTCGTGGCTGGAGAGGGGGGTCCCGCAGCGAGGACAATAGGGCACCACTTTATAGTCCTCATACAGGAGGCCCATTTCCCAGATACGCTTCAGTATCCACCAGACCGATTCTATATATTCGTTGGAGAGGGTGACGTAAGGGTCGTCCATGTCGATCCAGAAGCCGATCCGCTCCGAGGTCTGGTACCACTCATTAACGTAACGGAAGACCGACTCCCGGCATCTCTGGTTGAACTCCGCCACCCCGTATTCCTCGATGGCTGGTTTCCCTGAGAAGCCCAGTTCCTTCTCCACCTCCAGTTCCACCGGCAAGCCATGGGTGTCCCAACCCCCCTTGCGCAGGACATAGTACCCCTTCATAGTGCGGTAGCGGGGGAAGAGGTCTTTGAAGACCCGGGTCAAGACATGCCCCACGTGGGGGAGGCCGTTGGCCGTGGGCGGCCCCTCGTAGAAGACCCAGCGAGGAGCGTCTTTACGCAACTCCAGGCTCTTCTTGAAGATACGGCTCTTTTGCCAGAAGGAGAGTATCTCCTTCTCCAGTTTTACGAAATCGACCTTGCTAGATACCTCTTTGAACATCTTTCACCTCCGATGAGATTCCACCGACCTCATCGTCGGCGATTGACTCGCCCGCCAATCCTCTAATACTTGACGGATGTGGGAGAAGGCGAGGGGTTCGGGCAACCCATCCGGGGGGAACCAGGCCAGTTCTTGGGCATCGCTGGCAGGACGCGGCTCCCCTCCTATCGGCTCCGCCAGATAGAATAGGTTCAGGGTATAATCCCCTCCCTGGCCATAGGTATCTATATAAGCCCCGAAGAAGCCCCTCAACCTGACCTTCAGTCCCGTCTCCTCCTCGACCTCGCGCACTGCGCCATCCTCCGGATGCTCTCCCGCCTCCAGGAAGCCGCCGGGGATGTCCCAGCACCCCTTATAGGGCTCTATACCCCGCCTCACCAAGAGCAGTTGACCATTCTTTACCAACAAAGCCCCAGCACAGGGGTAGGAATGCTCGTAATGCTCAGCCCCACAACCGCCGCAGACCTGGGGCTGTTCATCCAGAGACAGGGTTACTCCACAGTTGGGACAGAATCTAAACCTAGCCATGGCTACTCCAGTGCGATCCGCAGCCTCTTATTTATCCGTCCCTTGCTCTCATGGCCTACCACCCGTATATATCCCGCCTCTTTGGTGTTGGCTACGTGGGTCCCTCCATCGGCCTGCATATCCAGCCCTTCTATCTCTACCACCCGCACCTCTTTTATCCCCTCCGGCAGGAGGTTGATCTTGGTGCGGATCAGGTCCGGGATCTGGAAAGCCTCCTCCCGAGGGAGTACGCTTATCTTGACCGGACGAGCCGCCTCCACCTCCTGGTTGATCTTCTCCTCTACCTCCTGGGCAAAATCGGCGCTCATATGCTCCAACTCGAAATCCATCCGCGCCCTGAGGGGCTCCATATTTCCCCCGGTGACCGAGGCTCCATAGTCTCTAAAGATCACACCGCAGAGGATATGCAAGGCGGTATGGGTGCGCATCAATCTATACCGATGCTCCCAATCGATCTTCCCGTAGACTCTAGTCCCTGCTGGGGGCGGCTCCCTATCCAGTTTGTGGAAGACCTTCCCCTTCTTGTTAATCTTGAGCACTCTGTAGATCTGCCCTTCGTCATCTAACAGGGTGCCAACATCGCTGGGCTGTCCCCCGCCTTGAGGGTAGAAGGCTGTACGGTCCAAGACGACCTTATTTCCCTCCACCTCCATTATTGTGGCTTCAAACTCCCGAAGGTAACTATCCGTTAGGTACAAGAGTTCGGTCACATGATCCTCCCTCTATATAAACGATAAGCCCTCGTCCTAGGGACGAGGGCCTTACCCCCGCGGTACCACCCTAATTAGCGACTTCCCGCTCACTCGTTAGGGTACGTGTTCATACCCTCGCCTCGGGTAACGGGTAGCGAACCCGGCCAAGTCTACTCGGCAACCCTTTCGGTTGGCGGCTCCGGAGGGATTTTCGACGGGGTCATACCGCATCCGGCTTCCACCTCGCCCGGACTCTCTAGCCGGCGAGCACCCGCCTACTCGTCTCCATCATCGCCTTTAATTGCAAATAGTATGCCACAAAAGGGCGATTTTGTCAACTCAGGCCTT
>DMLA01000110.1:8036-9660 GCA_003453555.1 Chloroflexota bacterium
AGCCTGCTGGCTTAAGACGTCCCCCGCTGTGTCGTGTGCTTGTAAGTTTTGAACCTGCTTGCGCAGGTGGGTGCCTACCTATCGGTTATTGTCCTACGGACAGCCCCTCTAGAGATCGGCTCCCTATTTATCAAGTGTTGGCTCAAAACTCTCTAGTCGCATCACGAGCACTACAGGGTGACGCAACATTAATATAGCATATAATGACCAAAATTGCAAGTGCAAAACGCTTTCGTGCCTGAGATTTTAAGGTTCTTCATCCTCCACCAACCGAAGGTGTAACTCCTTCAGTTGTTCCTCGGAGACGGGCGATGGGGCCTGGAAGAGGAGGTCTTGGGCGCTCTGGGTCTTGGGGAAGGCGATTACCTCCCGGATATTCTCCTCCCCGGTTAGCACCATCAGTAGCCGGTCGATGCCTGGGGCGATGCCCCCGTGGGGAGGCGCGCCGTAATCGAGAGCCGCCAGAAGATGTCCAAACTGAGCATCCATCTCCTCCTGCGATAACCCGATCATCCTAAAGACCCGTTCTTGGAGTTCTCTCTGATGAATGCGAACGCTTCCCCCACCGATCTCCTCGCCGTTACAGACTATGTCGTGGGAGAGGCCACGCACTCGATGCGGGTCAGAGGCCATATAGGGAAGATCCTCTTCCTTGGGTTGGGTAAAGGGGTGAGGGGAGAACTCCCAACGTGATAACTCCTCGTTCCACTCCATGAGGGGGAATTCCAGGACCCAAACGAAGGCCAAAAGGTCTTTATCCCGCAACCCTAACCGCTCTCCTATCTCCACTCGCAGATGCGCCAACGCTCCAGCCATTACCTCTGGCTGGTCGGCCACTATCAGAAGGAGGTCTCCTGGCTCGGCTCCCATGCGGGAGAGGAGGCCTTCGATTTCCTCCTCAGAGAGATGCTTAGAGACGGCAGAGCGGATGCCGTCCGCTTCCACGGCCATAGAAACCAAGCCTTTGGCTCCCTGAGCCTTGACTACATCCGTCAACTCGTCAATCTCCTTACGGCTGTAGTGGGCACAGCCTGGGGCTCTGATCCCTTTCACCTCTCCACCGGCCTCGATGGCGGCACGAAAGACTTGGAAGTCGCTCTCAGCCAAGAGGTCGGTCAAGTCCACCAACTCCATGCCCCAACGGAGATCGGGCTTGTCAGTACCGTACCTCTCTATCGCCTCCTGGTAGGTGAGACGGGGGAAAGGCTTCTCCACTATGCGCTTAGCGGTCAGCTCCTCCACGATGGAGATGAAGAGTTCCTCGATGAGTTGCAGGATATCCTCCTGCTCCACGAACGACATCTCTAAATCCAGTTGGGTGAACTCCGGCTGGCGGGTGGCCCTCTGCGCCTCGTCGCGGAAGCAGCGGGCGATCTGGTAGTACCTGTCGAAGCCGGCCACCATGAGGAGTTGCTTCAACTGCTGCGGAGACTGAGGCAAGGCGTAGAAAGAACCGGGATGGAGGCGGCTGGGCACTAAGTAGTCGCGGGCCCCCTCGGGGGTGCTCTTGATGAGGATGGGGGTCTCTATCTCCACGAAGCCTCGAGCATCGAGGAAGCGGCGGATATAGTTCACCACCTTGTGCCGAAGCATCAGTTTCTCCTGCATGCTCGGACGGCGCAGG
>DMLA01000243.1 GCA_003453555.1 Chloroflexota bacterium
CATTTTAAGTGAGTGAATACGGTAGATTGACATAGCCTCCTGACTGTGATATACTGGCCTGGGGAAAATCCCCCACCTCCCTTTAAGGGGAAAAATCCTCAATCGGTGTAACGATGAGTATGCGGTTAGAACCCAGGACTAGGCCGGAGGCTAGGCCGCAGACGGTTTTGGCCTCCAAAATACTCCAACTCAACTCTCTGGAGTTGGAACGGGCTATCGCCCAAGAGTTGGCCGAGAACCCGGCTTTGGAGTTAGTAGAAGGAGGGCGCTGCCAGGTGTGTGGCGCCCTTTTCTCTGGGGATCGGTGTCCCCTTTGCGCCAGGGGAGATGATCGGTATCTTGATAGATCATGGGAGGGTTTAGAAGAGGGTTCTGGAGAGGCCTGGGACCCTATCTCCCAGGCCTCTTCCCCCAGCTCTCTGGCTGACTATCTGCTAATGCAGATGGGGCCCCGCCTTAGGCCCCAGGAGTTGGCCGTCGCTAACTATCTGGTGGAGAGCCTGGATGATCATGGGCTCTTATCCATAGATCTGGAGGAGTTGGCACGCCTGGCGGGGAGTAGTCTGGAGCAGATGGAGCGGCTGCTTAGCATCCTCCAGGAGCAGGAGCCTATCGGCATCGGAGCCCGGAGTGTGAAGGAGTGTCTCCTCATACAAATCCGGTATCTGGAGGAGCAAGGAAGAAGTCAGCCTTGGGTGAGAGAGATCATAGAGCGACATTGGGAAAACCTGGGGAGGGGGCGGTTCGAGGAGATCGCTGAGGTACTGGGTATCACTACCGAGGAAGTGGAGGAGGCTTTGGGGTTCATCAGGGATAATTTGAACCCCTATCCCGCCCAGGCCTACCACTCTTCGGACCGATCTCCTTATATCCGTCCCGATGTCATCATCCAGGCCCACGAAGGTGGCTTCATCATCGAGATCCCAGAGGAGGAGCGGTATCGGTTTCGGGTTAACCCTCTCTATCAAGAGCTCCTGGCCAAGCGGGCTACAAAGGAGGAGGAACGCGAGCACCTTCGTGAGTATATGGCCCGTGCTCGCCTCTTCATTAGCAGTTTCGAGCAGCGGTGGAAGACCCTTCGTCGCATCATGACCACCCTAATAGAGGAACAGAGGGAGTTTCTGGAAAGGGGGGTGAGACATCTCAAGCCCCTCACCCGCGCCGAATTGGCTCAAAGCCTTGGCCTCCATGAATCTACTATCAGCCGGGCCATGGCTCAGAAGTACGCCCAGATTCCCCAGGGACAGATCGTACCTCTAGCCGACTTTTTCGACGCCTCGCTCCCGGCCAAGGATCTGATCAAAACATTGATCTCTCAAGAGGAGAAGCCCTTGAGCGATGGCCAGATAGCAAAGGAACTGACCAGGCGAGGTCTCCCCTTGGCCCGACGAACGGTAGCCAAGTACCGCGAGGCTTTAGGGATACTTCCGGCCAATCTCCGCCGGCCTGGGAGGAAAGCAAGGGATGGAGAGGATAAGTAAGAGGGCTCTAATTGGGGTTCTGCTTCTCTTAGCGGTGGTTCTGGGGTATTATCTCTGGACTATCCGTGCCGCTACTCCCTCGCCTCTCACTCCGGAGGAGCAGGGATGGCTGGCCGCTAAGGGGGAAATAGTTATCGCCGGTCCCCTAGATCCTCCTTTCGCCTACCTCGATGAGAAAGGGGAGTATGTGGGCTTCACCCTTGACCTTCTGGATGCGTTAGAGATGGTGTTGGGGGTGGAGTTCCGCTTCTCCCCTATGGGCCGAAGGTATGCTATCCCGGCCTTAGATCAAGGGGTGGTCGATGCTGTTCTGGGCGAGGTTCCTAATCCTGGGAGTGGCCAAACACACTCTCTCCCTTACCTCTCTAGCAGCGTGGCCCTTTTCGTCTCTGGGGATGACTTTCTGGAACTCGACGACTTGGAAGGGGAGACAGTGGCGGTGGTGAGGAGTGGTCGGGCCTACGAATTCCTAAGCGAGAGAGGAGAGGTTGTTCTCCTCCAAGTAGCGGATGTGGAGCAGGGTCTTAAGGAGCTTCAGAGTGGAGGGGTGCGCGCTTTCGTAGGAGATGAGAACGCTGGCTTATATACCCTACACCACCTGGGGCTGGAGGAGATCAAAATCGTAGGAGAGCCTCTAGAACGGGTCAACTACTCTTTCGCTGTCCGCAAGGACGACCCTACATTGCTCAGGGCTCTGGACTACGGGCTTGCTGCTCTTGAGGAGATGGGTTTGCGGCAGCAGATTCAACGTCGTTGGTTAGGCTTGCCCGTTGAGAGAGGGTCTGAAGCCTCCGTGAGCCCGGTGACGATGGTATTGGCCGGAGTGGTTCTTTTTCTGGGCAGCCTGGTAGCCTTTCTTTGGAGCAGATCTCTCCGACGAGAGGTGGCCCAAAAAAGGAGGGAACTTTCGGAAGCGCAAGACAAATATAAGAAACTCTTAGATAGCGCCAACGACGCCATATTGACCATCAGTCCGGCCGATGGCAGCCTCCTAGAGGTGAATCACAGGGTAGAGACCCTGACCGGATACGGCAAAGACGAGCTCTTAACCACAGGGTTGGAGAAACTTTTGTCTTTGAAGGATCGTCGGCGGGCTATGGAAGGGCTCCAGGCGGCTCTTCTCACCGGTTTTGGGCATCTCCATGACCTGACCCTCTTGCGCAAGGACGGCGCGAATATATCGGTGGAGATGAGAGCAAATGTAGTGGCTTATGATGGCCGGAGGGTGATCCAATGCATCCTTCAGGATGTCACGGAGAGGAAGGAGATGCGGCGTGAACTCCTGGAGAGGACGGAGGATCTCTTGGCCATTAACGCCATCGCCGCCACTGTGGGCCGCTTTGTCGATCTGGAAGAGATCTTAAGCGAGGTCCTGACCAAGGTTCTGGAACTTATGAAGATGGAAGGAGGGATCATATTCCTTATCCGCGAGGAGGATGGAAGGCTCGCTCCAGTGGTCCAAAAGGGCTTTTGGGCTACCGAGGAGGCTGTGAAGATGGCTCGCCAAGTCGCGGAGCAGGGAGAGACCTTAATGGTGAGCGATTTGGCTTCTGACCCCCAGTTGGTAGGGATGACCATGAGACGTGGCGAGTGGGGATCTCTGGCCAGTGTGCCCCTCAAGTCGAAGGACAAGGTCCAAGGGGTGATGAATATCTATGGACGGAGCATCCATCGCTTTGATCCTGGGGATCGGGAACTTATCGAGGCTATCGGGAGCCAGATAGGGGTGGCTGTGGAGAACGCTACCCTCTTCCAAAGGTTGAAAAGGACGGTGGGGGAACTCTCGGCGGTGAAGCAGTTCAACGAGAGCGTCCTTCAGAATATGAGCGATGGCCTCTTGGTGGCGGACA
>DMLA01000001.1 GCA_003453555.1 Chloroflexota bacterium
ACAGATATTCAGAGTCACCGCTGACCAGGGGGGCAATGTATTGAAGGTGGCGATCTCTAGGTAGGGTAAAGATGAGGCTAGAGGAGTATCCAAGACCGAAAAACGATACCGGGATCGGCTTTCGCTATTATAAAGACACCCGTCACTATGGGGAGGATGATCTGGACTTCTGGATCCCAGAACTGAAAGCGATGGGAGTCAGTTGGCTTATCTTGTTATCGGATTGTGCCCACCCTATCCCTCAGTTCTTCATCCAGGAGCTTCAACTCAACGATATCGAGCCGGTTATCGGCCTCCATCCCCCCAAGGTCAAGCCCTTCAATCAGGATACGCTCAAGAGCGTTATAGAGGCCTACGCTCAAGTCGGTGTTCGCTATCTCTACGCCTACTATGAGCCCAATATGATGGACCAGTGGAGTTGGGATGATTGGAGCCAGCCGGAATTGGTCAAACGGTTCATGGAGATGCTCATCCCTTGTCTCGTACGGATGCAAGAAGCCGGGCTTTGCCCCTCGCTTCCTCCCCTGCGGTCGGGAGGGAACTACCAAGAGTCGGCCTTTCTGAGAGAGATGTTGAAAGCGATCCGCTCTCAGAAAGAGTTCCTCTTCGAGACCTTAGTGGTCTGCGTGCAGGCTCCTCCTTTAGGGGAAGGGTGGGGTTTCTATCCCTTTGAGCGATACGACCGGATCATCAACGGGGAGGTGGGACGGTCTCTGCCCCTCCTGGTGACGGACAACGGGCCCCTGGAGCAGAATGAAGTTAATGCGGAAGGGGTCGTAGCCTCGGCTGCCAGGCTTCAAGAAGGGCTTCCCAGACACCTGCTCAATATCTCCTTCGGCTTACTGGCATCGCAGGAGGGCTCTCCTGAGGCTTGGTATAAGCCTGATGGAGGTAGAACCCCGGCTGTCCAGGCTCTCAAGGAGTTCTGGCAGCGGTCTTTACAAGATGAGCCCGTCCTACCTCTCCAGAAACTCTCCACCGGGGAGAGAAAGGGTATATATCACTATCTTCTCTTCCCTCGTTGGGAACGAGGGGTCTCGGAGCGGTATTGGCAGGCGGCTTTCAACTACGTGAAGCGGTTTCTGCCCACTTGCGGCTTTGAGCCTCAAGAGGCGGCCTCCGCTCACTATGTGACCATCATCGGCAACTCCCAGGGCGTCGATGAGGCTGTGGAGGCTGATCTCCGAGCCAGCGGTTGCCGGGTGGAGCGGATCTCGGGCCTGGATGGGGAGGAGATCAAGCGGATCTTGGACGGGTTAGCCCGCGTGGGCAGACGGTTCCGGAACCTTTGAGGGGGTGGAGATGGAAAGAGTGGCCAAAAGTGTGCCTCTGGGAAAGAGAGCGGCGAGGGTCGAGGGACGACAGGTGGTCTTAGGGGAACTGATAGACGAACTGGAAGGGGTGATCGCCGCGGGATTCGGCATCCCCATGACCTCCCAAGGCTTGATAGATAGGGAGAGGTGTTTGGAGTTGATCGATCTCTTACGCACTTCGTTGCCGAGAGAGGTGGTGGCCGCTCGACGGATCATCGAATCAGAAGATAAGGTCCTCGCCCATGCTCGGGCGGAGGCTGAGAGGATCCGCCAGCGGGCCGAGAAGGAGGCGGCTCTGATCCTGGAAGAGAACCAACTGATGCGCCTGGCAGAGATCCGCTCTCAGAGCATCATCCAAGAGGGGGAGAGGGAGGCCGAACGGATCGTCCGGGAGGCGGAGAACCGCGCCTATCAGATCTATTTGCGTCTGGAGCACGCCCTCGATCTCCTCAAGGCGGAGTTGAAAGAGACGCTGGCCTCGGGGCCAACTAGTGAACTCTTGGAGTAGGCTGCGATGTTTCTGGGTACGTATGAAAGCCAGTGGGATGGCGAGCATCTGAAGGTGCCCCAGGAACTCCGCTCTCAGTTGGGGCTAGGGTTTGTGCTCACCCGAGGGTTGGGAGGGTGTCTCTGGATCTACCCCCTCCCTCAGTGGCGAAGTTTGGTGGAAGAACTCCATCGACTCCCCTTCAGTCGGGCTGACGCCCGGGCTCTAGGCCGCTTTCTCTTCGCCGAGGCCCAAGGGTGTCAACTGAGCGAGAAGGGTTATCTCTTCATTCCAGAAAGCCTAAGGAGGTACGCCCGACTGGAGGGGGAAACGCTGATTGTGGGTCTCGATTCCCATCTAGAGATATGGAATACCTCTCTGTGGCGGGATTTGATGCTGGAGATCGAAGAAGAAGCGATCTCTATCGGAGAGAGGGTAAGCGAGCAGTTGCTCCTTTCACAGCCTGATGGGGGGAGAAAGCGATGAGAAGGATACTTCTAGCCCTAATTTCTCTCTTTCTGATCCTTTTAGGGTTATACGCCCTTCCAAGGCCAGAAGCGGTGTTGCGCCCCCAATCCCAGGGACCACCCGTCGGAGAATGGGTCCAGACCTCGGCTTCCGATTTCCGGGAGGGAGAGGGCCTGGGAACAGAGATAACCGAGGTCGATGGCGGGGAGGTTCGCCTGGCGTCGGGCGAGCGCCAAGGGAGTTTCATCTCCGTAGTGAAGGAGACGCCTTTTCCTTTCAACGCCATCGGTTCCCGTTGGGTGGCCCGCTTTCACTCAGCGACCGATCTCCAACTTGAGGTTAGAAGCAGCGAGGACGGGGTCTCTTGGAGCGACTGGTGGGAATTGGAGTTGGATGAAGACCTCTCTGGCGAGTCGGGGGAGAATTGGGGACAGCTACTCATCGTCCCCCCCTCAAAGTTCCTGCAGTATCGACTCTCCTTATCGACCGACGATGCCTCGGTCTCTCCCGCTTTGGAGGAGATAACCCTTCTCTATATCAACTCTCAAGAGGGGCCCACTGTAGAAGAGGCCAAAAGTATGGTTCTCCCCCAGGAGGTGACCCCTGGAGTGCCCCAGCCACCCATCATCTCCCGGGCAGGCTGGGGGGCCAACGAATCATGGTCCAATCTAGAACCGGAGTACGAGAACCCTCAGAAGTTCGTCATTCACCATACCGCTACCAACAACTCCACTGTCGACCCGGCGGCTACGGTGCGAGCGGTCTACTACTACCACGCTGTCACTCTGGGTTGGGGAGATATAGGCTACAACTTTTTGATAGATTGGCAAGGGAACATATACGAGGGGCGAAAGGGTGGTGATGGCGTGGTGGGAGGCCACGCCCGCCGGTACAACTATGGCAGCATAGGTATAGCCTGCATTGGTGATTTCAGCGTCGCCGATATAACTCCTCAGATGGAGCAGGCTCTGGTGAACCTCATTGCCTGGGAGGCGGACCGGTACGGTATCGATCCCCAAAGAGAGTCTTATTTCATCGACCGGGAGATTCCCACTATCGTGGGTCATCGGGATCTGCTTCAAACCTCCTGCCCTGGAGAGCGACTCTATCAGCAAATGCCCCGTATCCGGGAACTCACCTGGCAGGAACTTCTAGCCCACGACCCCAGGTTGACCATAGAGACCCCCGGAGAGGGAGAGGTGGTGAGGGGCGAGGTTGCGGTACGGGTGACAAGCATCAGTCCCAGCACCATCGGGTTGGCGATACATATAGATGGAGAGATGGTGGCCGAAGGCAAGAACCCCTTGGAGTGGTCTTGGGATACAGGAGAGTATCCTGAGGGGGAGCATCTGCTTCTGGCCCTGGCCCAGGGTGCTGGCGGGAGGAGCACGGAGGTGAGCCGCTCCTTGCAGGTGGACAACACCCCTCCCACGGGCACGCTGACCATAGAAGAGGGGCTGGATTTCACCTCCCAGCCTACGGTGACCCTTGCCCTCATGGCCGAAGATGAGGGGAGCGGTGTGGAGGAGATGCGCTTCACTCAGGATGGAGCGGAGCGGTTCACCCCCTGGGAGGAGTTCGCTTCCCTCAAAGAGTGGCTTCTCTCTCCCGAGGAGGGGGTGAAGACGGTAGGGGTCCGGTTCCGCGATGGGGTGGGGAACCAGTCTCCCGTTTACACCGACACTATAGTTTTGGATATGACCCCTCCGGGCGGGTGGTCGGACTTTCAGGCCTGGAGCCAATCCCAGACCCTGGTTAAGGTCTCCGATGCACTTTCGGGGCTAGATAAAGAGAGCGCCGAGTACTCTCTGTCAGTAGATGGTGACAGTTGGGGGGAGTGGCAGCCTGCGTTGGCCAGCGGCGAGTTTATAACCGCCAGAGGGTCGTTCGGTCAAGGCTGGATACAGTTCCGGATCAAAGATCTAGCGGGGAACGAAGGGGTAAGCCCAGCCTATCTTCTCTCCGAGGTGCCCCAGACGACGCCTACGCCTCCGCCTGACGCCCAGAGGCTGCCAGATTTAGTGGTAGAGGGCCTCTCTCTTCTCCCTGAGGAGCCGAGGTCCGGGGAGCCGGTCACCATCACCGTGACCATAGCCAACGTAGGCCAGGCTCCGACGAGAGGGGGGTTCTGGACGGGGTTGTATATCGATCCGCAAGAGCCGCCTTTCGTCAACTCCGCGAGCACGGAGCTGGGGAGCGGGCTCCTCTGGTATACCCCTGGTCTGGAAGCCGGCGAGGCTATCACCCTCACCACGCAAGAGGCGGAAGAGCAGCATAGCGATTTTGGGGGCACTTTTGCGCCGGGTAGCCATGAACTCTACCTCTATGTGGATGCTTACAACCCTGGAGTTGAGGAGGGGTTGGTGGTGGAGAGCGAGGAGGGGAACAACCTCTTAGGTCCAGTAGTGATAGAGGTGGGCGGGGAGGAAATATCGCCCGAGGAGGAAACCCCGCCAGGGGATGCTCTCCGGGCTCTCCTCAGAGAGTTGTTGGAGATCTTGGGGCGGTGGTTCGACGCTCTTGGCGAGAGACTGATGTTGGGGGCTAAGTCCTTGGAGTAGCCTTATGAAGAGCGGGACTCGCATCAAAGTGATAGGGATCGGCGGAGGTGGCTCGAACGCTGTGGACCGGATGATCCAAGTGGGGATCGCTGGGGTGGAGTTCATAGCCGCCAATACCGACGCCCAGGCCCTCTACCTCTCGGAGGCGCCCTGCAAGATCCTGTTGGGCCCTGATTGTGCCCGGGGTCTAGGGACGGGCGGAGACCCGACTCTAGGAGCCCAAGCGACCGAGGAGAGCAGGGAGGACCTAGTCCAGGCGCTTCGGGGGGCGGAGATCATCTTCATCGCCGCCGGGCTGGGGGGAGGGACAGGAAGCGGCGGCGCTCCCCTGGTGGCCGAGATAGCGCGTCAAGAGGGAGCCTTATCCATCGTCGTTGTGACGAAGCCTTTCGCCTTCGAGGGGAAGTTGCGGATGGGGGTGGCCCAGGAAGCGCTGGAGACCCTGCAGGGGAGAGCTGATGCCGTGATCGCTATCCCCAACGATCGCTTGGTGGAGTTGATCGACGCCACCATATCACTGGATATCGCCTTCCGCATCGCCGATGATGTCTTAAGACAGGGGGTGCAGGGGATCTCCGAATTGTTGACCGGCCCGGGGCTCATCAACTTGGACTTCGCCCATATCAAAAACATCCTCCACGGTGCTGGGGTGGCCCTCATGTCCATCGGCCACGGTCAGGGAGAGGATAGAGCGGTGGCCGCGGCCGAGGCGGCGGTGGTAAGCCCACTCACCGATATCCGCTCCATCGCCGGGGCCAAGGGTCTCCTCATCAACGTGACCGGGGGGAACGATCTCACCCTTTGGGATATCGACCAGGCTGTGGAAGCGATAGCCCAGGCGGCTCACCCCGGGGCTAACATCTTCGTAGGGGCCACGGTCGATCCTAAACTAACAGGGCGTATCCAGGTCACCCTCATCGCTGTGGGCATGGAGGGTGATGAATGGGCTTATGAGCCGCTCCAGATCCTCGTCGATAAAGAGCAGGGGTCGCCCCCATGGTTCGTGGAGACCTCGGAACTGGTGGAGCCAGCCACACACCGCCCCTTCGTGACCGAGACCGATCTGGATATCCCAGCCTTCATCCGACGGAGGAGGGCTGGATCCTGGTTCAAGGAGTGACGGTGTCTAAGCGGAGAGCGTCGAAGGTAAAAGGATATATCTACAGCCGGTTTCCGGAGATGAGGGGTGTGCAACCTAAGGTTTCCCCTTCTCAGGGGAGGTACGTTTATACTTTCAGGAAGAGGCTCCCTGTGGCTGGGGGAGGCGATCTTCTACAGGTGGTGCGGGTTGTCGCCGATAAGGACGGCGAAGTGCTGAAAGTCTCTGTTTCGAGGTGAAGGATGGTCGCTTTACTCTTTTGGAGAGTTTTGGCCTTCGTAACCCAGAGGGTGCTGGGGATACGTCCTTTGCTCCTCTTCCTACTTTGTTCCTATCTTTTAGGGTGCCTATTGGGTTTTCTCTTCGCCGCAGGGGGAGTGTGATGAGAGGGGGAATAGTGGCTCTCATTTTGGCCCTCGCTTTGACTGCGGTCGCCCTGCCCGTTATGGGCGCCCCAGGTGAGAGAACCGGGCCCACTATCTATATCGTACAGTGGGGAGATACGCTTTTCTCCATCGCTACCCGCTTCGGGACGACTGTAGAGGCTCTGATGGCAGCCAACGGATTGGCCAACCCCCTCATCTACGTAGGGCAGAGACTGACTATCCCCTCTTCAACCTCCATCGTTACCCAGGAGCGGTCAAGTGGTTACCTCGTCCGATATGGGGATACCCTCTATTCCGTCGCTAGGGGGTTCGGGGTTCCGGTGGAGGCGTTGATGAGGGCTAACGGCCTCTATAACCCCCACTTCATATATGTAGGCCAAAGGTTGACTATTCCGGATTCGACCACTATCTCTGAAGGTTATGCTCGCTCCTCTCCTCCTTCGGTTGCCCCGGAGGCACCTACCTTGGAGTATGGTGTTGGGTTGTCAGCCTGGGGAGAGAAGAGTTATGCGCAGGCTCGGTTGGCCGGGGAAGCGGGATTTAGTTGGGTGAGGCAGGGTTTTCCCTGGCGAGAGATGGAGGTAGGGAAGGGGATATTCGACTGGGGAGTGGCCGATAGGGTGGTGGAGGCTCTGGAGGGGTTTTCTATTATCGCCGTGGTCGATTCTCCACCCCCTTGGGCGCAGACCGAGGGACCGGCTAACTCCCCTCCAGATAACTACCGTGACCTCGGCGACTTCCTTTACGCCCTGGCTAGCCGCTATCGAGGGAGGATAAAAGCCTACCAGATCTGGAGGGAGCCGAACCTGGCCTCTCAATGGGGGTGTCCTAATGCAGCGGAATATGTGGCTCTCTTGCGAGTGGCCTATCTGAATATCAAGGCCGCGGATCCCGAAGCCTTGGTCATCTCCGCGGGCCTCGCGCCCACGGAGAGTGGATTGCCAGTAGCCATCCCCGACGATCTCTTCTTGCGCCAGATCTACCACCTGGGGGGAAGGCGGTATTTCGATCTCTTAGGGGTGAACGCACCAGGCTTTAAGGCTCCGCCTGAGGTGAGCCCCGAACAGGTGGCCACCAGCCCCCTTTGGGGAGAGCAGCGGGCTTTCTGTTTCCGTCGAGTTGAGGATCTGCGCCGCATCATGGTGGAGAACGGCGATGAGGCGAAGAAGGTAGCCATCACAGAGTTCGGATGGAGCACCGATAAGCATAGATGGCACGCTGTCACCGAGGAAGAGCAGACCGATTACCTGGTGAGGGCCTATGCGTGGGCTAGGGAAAACTGGTCGCCTTGGGCGAGGGTGATGGTGGCCTCTCCTCTGGCTGATCCCGCCTGGACGGAGAGCGATGAAGGGTACTTTTTAACCTACCCCGATGGCTCATTGCACCCGCCTGCGAGGCCCTAAGAGCGATGCAGAAGTGAAGGAGATAAGGATGAAAAGAAGCCTGGTATTACTGCTGATATTACTAGGGTGTGGCTGTTCACGAGCCAGGCCTATCCCGCCCACTCCCACGCTTACTCCAACCTCTGCTCTACCCTCGCCCACTTTGGCCCCTACGCACACGCCTACGCTACCACCATACATCACCTATAGGGTGGAGCAGGGGGATAGCCTATGGTCCATCGCCCTAGAGTTTGGGGTAACGGTGGAGGCTCTCCTGGAGGCGAACGGCCTCTCCGAGGATACTATCTTAGATGTGGGGCAGGAGTTGCTCATCCCCCTTGTTATTGAGGCCACGCCTCAGCCTACCTCCTCTCCCCAGGGCATCATCTACACGGTGGCGCCCGGCGATTCCCTTTGGAGCATCGCTCTAGAGTTTGGGGTAACGGTGGAGGCCCTTATGGAAGCCAACGGCCTCTCCAAGGATACGATCCTCGATATCGGGCAAGAGTTGATCATCCCGCAGGATTGACGAGGAGGAGATGGTGCGTATACGAGACTACCCAAGACCGAGAGGGGATACGGGGATCGGGTTCCACTGGTTCCCTGATCTTAACCATTACGACGACCGTTATCTCGATACCTTCCTGCCCTTGCTGAAAAGCATGGGCGCCAGTTGGCTGGTGATCCCCTCCCATCCCTGCAGGTCTATACCGGCCTCATTTATAAGGGGGCTCTTGGAGAAGGATATAGAGCCTGTGGTGCAGATTTCCAGCCCCTACATAACCTTCCTCAAGCAGGATAAATTGCGGGACCTTTGTGAAGAGTACGCCTCCTGGGGGGTTCACTATATCTCTCCCTTTAAGGAGCCCAATCTGGTCTCGAGATGGCCTCAATGGGAGGAGGATCTGCCCGAGCGCTTCATGGACCTCTTGATCCCCTGCCTGGAGACGATGTATGAGGTGGAGGGGATCGTTCCCCTCTTCCCACCCTTGAGCCCCGGGGGAGATTTTTGGGATACGGTTTTTCTGGAAGCCTGTCTTGATATATTGAACCGTCGGAAGAAGGGGCGTCTATATGGGAAGATGGCGGTAGCCATCGAGAACTACGCCTTCAATAAGCCCTTGACCTGGGGGAAAGGGGGCAAAACCCAATGGCCTTGCGCCCAGCCCTACCAGAGCCTCCCTGGCTGCGAGGATCACCGCGGTTTTTACCTCTTCCAATGGTACGACGAGATCATCCGCCAGAAGGTGGGCCGCTCATTCCCCCTCATAGGGGCGGCTAACGGTCTGCTTTTGGGCGATCGATCCTCCTCCGATTTTCCTCCCCTCGATGAGGCCACCCACGCTCAGCGCAGCGCTCAGATCTCTCTGATGATGATGCGAGGGGAGGTGCCCAATTACTTCTTTAATAACGCCTTCTGGCTCTTGGCCGCCGAGGATGCTAGCCCCTTCGCCCAGGGACGCTGGTTCCGGCCTGATGGGGAGCCGGTGCTTAAAGCCTCCATATCCGCTCTCCAAGAGATGCCCAAGGAAAGCCGCCGTTTCCGGGTCGATCTCCCGGAGAAGATCAGGGTATTCACAGATGGCAAGGTGGAGGTGATGGACCTGGAGGAGTATTTGAAGGGTGTTCTACCCCGAGAGATGGGCGTGAACGCCCCCTTGGAGGCTCTGAAGGCCCAGGCTGTGGCCGCCCGTTGCTACGCTGCCAACGCGGCGAAATACCCTCGCCATAAGGAGAGGGGCGCCGACATTTGCACTACCACTCACTGTCAGGTCTGGTCTCCCACCCACCATGAGAGGACAGACCGAGCCGTGGAGGAGACCAGAGGCATCGTAGCCACCTACGACGATGAGATCATCGGTGCCTTCTACTTCGGCCATTGCGACGGCCACACGAGGAATTGCGAGGATGTGTGGGTGCAGGCTTTGCCTTATTGCCGTTCCGTGCCTTGCATCTGCGGATATGATTCCATGTATGGGCACGGGGTGGGGATGTGCCAGAGAGGGGCCATGAAGATGGCCGAAGAGGGGGCTACCTATGAGGAGATCCTTCGCCACTATTATACCGGGGTCGAAACCTTAGCCCAGGGGAGTACCTATGAGTTACCGGTGGTCGATCTCTCCCCCGAGATCCCTCATATGGAACTCTGGGAATGGCCGAGACCTCCGGAGGATAACGGCTTAGGGATGCACCTGGGCCTTGACTTCCGTGAGGAGGCCTTAGCACAAGAGCTGAGCCGGGTCAAAGATCTGGGCCTCAAGTGGGTGCTGCTCGTCCCCCAGGATGAGATCCAACTGGAAAGGGCTATCCGGCTTTTCTGGCCTCAGGGGATCATGCCTGTGGTGAGGCCGTATGCCCTCATAGATAGAGGGCACGATTTCGTGCGGGATGTGGGGGTCATGCAGGATTGCGGTGTTCCCCCCTATATCCAGATCTACAACGAGCCTTCGGATCATCGGGAATGGTCCGATGTCCCGCAGGGATCCCGAGGGGAGCGGCCCGATCTCCCCCTCTTCGTTAGCAAATGGGTGAATAACGCCCTCGCCGTATACAACGCTGGAGGCTATCCGGGGCTGCAGGTCTTGGATGTAGATCTATTGCGGGAGGTGATCGCCGAGACGAGGCGGCGGGGGGTGATGCATCTCTGGGGACGGGCTTGGTTCTGTCCCCACAACTACGGTCTTAACCACCCCCCTAGCTACCCCTACGATCCCGTCAATCAAGAGGGCATCCCAGTCCAACACCCTGAGTGGGAGTTCGTGGCCCCCATCGAGGAGGTGAACCGGTGGCGAGAGGAGGGGAAGAACCCCGGCCAGACCATCCACGACGATTATAACGGGGTTCTGGGGTTTCTGGCTTTCGCCAAGGTCTTCGAGGAGGAGTTGGGCTTCGTCCCCCCTATGATCTGTGGGGAGGGTGGTTGGCAATACCGTTCATCCCCGGATAGGCGGTATGCCGTAATCGGCGACTATCTCCATGCTCACTATCACCAGCAGATGTTCTCTTGGTTCAAGACCGGTCGCCTCTCCAACGGGGACCCCCTTCCAGATTATCTCTTCGCCATTTGCCCTTGGATCCTCTCTGGG
>DMLA01000090.1:0-10346 GCA_003453555.1 Chloroflexota bacterium
TCTATATCGGCCGTTCCCCATATCTCCACCACCCCCTCCACCTTAGCCCCCATCCCAGGGGAGGTGATCCTGGCCTGAGGGTTAGGGCAGGCTGGGGCTGGAGGTGGCTGTGTGGGGGAGGGCAAAGGAGGGGTGGGAGGTAGTATCACCACCGCTGGCCTGGTGGGCCGTTCCAAGGTGGGGGTGGGCGTCACCGGGAGAGGGGAGAAAGCAGGAGGAGGTGTAACGAGCATCGATTCCGGTAACTCTTCCCCCGGAAGCCCCCCTAGAGCCGGGGCCAAAGCAGCCACAACAGCCACCGCCCCCACCACCAAGATTATAACCCCTACAGCCAAGGCGGAGTGATAAGCCCGGCTGGTGGCCGCCTCTTTCTCAGCGGTATGAAGAGCGGTGTCCCTCTCCCGCCAGGCCACAACCGTAGCCCGGAGACAGAAGAGCATCACCACCCCACAGGCTAGATATATCCAGAAGGCGATCTTAGCGATGAACTCCATGAAAACGGTCATACTACCGCCCTTTATCACAAAGGGGAACGAAGGCCCTCGTTCCCCCTCACCAACCCCCAGCACCCCCTTTGTCAGATCCTACCTAGGACCCCTTTGATCAAGGCCAGAAGTTTGGGGAGCGCCTTCTCCCCCGCTTCTAGTACCTCCTCGTGGAGCCCCTCTTCTTTCTTAACAGGGTGTCCCATCCCTGGGGATCCTGTAAGGACCGCCATATTGCTGATATGGGAAATGCCCAGCACCCGCATCCCTCCATGCCGGGCCACAACCACCTCCGGGACGGTGGACATCCCCACCGCATCCACTCCCATGAGGCGAAGGAAGCGGATCTCCGCCGGCGTCTCAAAGGTAGGGCCTCCCACCATGACATAGACCCCTTGCCGCAACTCAAGCCCCAGTTCGTGCCCCACCTCAAGGGCGATCTTACGCAGTTCTCTATCGTAAGCCTCAGACATATCCACGAACCGGGGGCCCAACCGTTCATCGTTGGGGCCGAATAGAGGACTATCACCAGCCATCCCCACCAGGTTGATATGGTCGGTGATGAGCATTAGATCACCCGCTTTGAAACCCTCGTTCAGGCCACCGGCAGCGTTAGTGACGATGAGGGTATCGGCTCCTAGCGCTCGCATCACCCGCACGGGAAGAGTGATCCGCTCCAGGGGGTAACCCTCGTAAAAGTGGGCCCGCCCCTGCATCACCACCACCGCTTTTCCGGCCAGATAACCCAAAACCATTCGCCCCGGATGCCCCTCCACGGTAGCCGGGGGGAAATCGGGGATCTCCTCATAGGGGATAACCAACGGCTCTTCCACCTCATCAGCCAAGCCGCTCAGCCCAGAGCCGGTGATGATCCCCACCTGAGGTTTAAGGGGGGCTCGAATCTGGCTCGCTACCCTCTCCACCTCCTCAAAGTCATAGATCATAACTTCTCCAGAAGTTCCCCCTTCTCCCTCTGGAACTCCTCCTCGGTGATGATCCCTTTCTTGCGCAACTCATCCAGTTCCGCGATCAAGCCAGGGATATCATGGGCGCTGGGGGCCTCTTTGACCCGCTCCGCCTGGCTTCTGAACGACTCCAGGCGACTTAAACCCTCCTTTTGGTTGAGCATCTCCGTTTTGAACCTCACCGGCCAGGCCACCCGCTCAAAGAGGTTCACCCCTATCTCGCTGGCGGTGAGGATCTGCACACTGCCATAATTTAGGAGCCTACCCAAAGCCGACTGCTCCAATACTACATCGTTCACCTTCTCCAAAGAAGAGTCTATGGAGTGCTTATTAATGATCCCCTCTAGTTGGATCACCCGCCGGTTGGTGACTACATATACCTCGTTCCACCAGTTGAGGAGGTCAAGAGCCAACTTCCCTAGAGGGAAGAGCAAGAGCAGGAGGGCTAAGGAGGCCCAAGGGCCAAGGAGGCTCACAAGAAAGATGCTCCCCACGATGATGAGCAGCGAAAGCAAAGAATTGATGAGGATGGTGGGCATAACCACCAGCCAATGCTGTCGCGTCTTGAAGACTATCCCCTCATGTCGCCCCATCAGGCTCTCCAGATAACCCATCTCCCTTCCTCCCTAGTCTTTGGCTCGGGGATGCGATCTGTCGTACACCTCTCGCAGCCGCTCGCTGGACACATGGGTATAGATCTGAGTGGTGGAGACGCTGGCGTGTCCCAGAAGTTGTTGCACGTTTATCAGGTCCGCGTCGCCGTCCAACATGTGGGTGGCGAAGGAATGGCGCAAGGTATGAGGGGTCACCCCCTCAGGGAGCCCAGCCTCCTTCACGTACCCCTTAACTATGAGCCATAGTCCCTGTCGGGTCAGCCTCCCTCCCCGCTGATTGAGGAAGAGAGCCCTCTCTCCGGGGTTTTCCGGCTTCAGGAACTCCCTCCTGCCCCTCTCCATATACTCCCGCAGGGCCTCTACAGCCTGAGCGTGGATGGGGATTATCCGCTCTTTTGAGCCCTTTCCCCAACAGCGAACCGAGGCGGAAGCCAGATTCAGATCGTCCAGGTTCAAAGATACAACCTCGCTGGCCCTCATGCCGGTAGCGTAGAGCAGGTGCAAAAGAGCGTGGTCCCGCAACCCCTTAGCGCCACCCTCCTTGCCTGGCTGGGCGAGAAGGCTTTTCACCTCCCCGAAGGAGATAACTCTAGGGAGCCGCTTCTCCACCCGGGGGGAGTCGAGAGCGGCTGTGGGATCATCGCTGATGTGGCCCTCCCGCCACAAAAAGTGGAAGAAAGACTTAATGGCCGCCACCTTGCGGGCCACGGTGGACGAAGCGTACTGTCGCTCCTCCTTCAGATGCATAATGTAAGAGATAATGTCTGGCTTCTCCACCCCCGCCCAAACCCACCTCCTCCCCTGCGCCAGAGCCATCAAGTAGTCGATAAATTGGGTAAGGTCGATCCTGTAGGCGGACAAGGTGTTGGGAGAATACCCCTTCTCTATAGAGAGATGCTCCAGAAAGTTATCGATCCTCTCCTCTACTTTCGTCTCCTCCATGGGCCTCTCCTTCATCCTGCTCTATGGCAGCCCCATTCTACCACAACTTTCCATAAAATCAACTCCCGCCAAATATACACGTCCCCACCCACGGTTGCAACTCTATCGCCCTGCCAAAACCCCTCTCCAGGACAGCACTCCCCTGTAACATAAGAGTGACCAGCAACCCTGGTCACTCGTACCTCTCGGCCCTCTAGACGATGAACATCGCATCCCCGAAACTGTAGAAACGGTAACCCCGCTTGATCGCCTCTTGGTAAGCCTCATCGATCAGCCTCTTCCCCGCGAAGGCGGCTACCAAAAGAAGCAAGGTCGAGCGGGGCAGGTGGAAATTGGTGATCAGAGCCTCCACCACCTGAAACCGATAGCCAGGATAGATATAGAGATCCGTCCAGCCCTTATAGGGGGTTATCTGCCCCTCTCTATACGCCGTCTCCAAGACCCGGACAGCGGTCGTCCCCACCGCTATCACTCGTCGCTTCTCTTCCCTCGCCCGGTTGAGAACCTCGGCCACCGAGGAGGAGAGTTCGCCATACTCCGCCTCTAGCGCGTGCTCCTCCACCTCCTCACTTCTCACTGGGCGGAAGGTGCCGGGGCCGATATGCAGAGTAACAAATAGAAACTGAACACCCTTAGCCCTTATCTTCTCCATGAGTTGGGGGGTGAAATGCAGTCCCGCAGTGGGCGCGGCCACCGAACCCTCCTGGCGAGCGTATACCGTCTGATACCGCTCCCCGTCTTTCAAGGGCTCGTGGATATAGGGCGGGAGAGGGATCTCACCTAGTTGACAAAGATCTACAGGAGAATCGAACTCAAACAAGCGGCCCCTTTCCGTGACTTCGAGGACCTTGGCTCGAACTGAGGAAGGGGGGACGCCGAACTCTACCTCGCTCCCCACCCTAACTTTCCGTCCCCTCACTAAACCCTCCCAGAGCCTATCTCCCCGCCTAGCGGTGAGCAACAACTCCACCTTTCCCCCGGTGGGCACCTTGTGGCCTAGAAGGCGCGCCGGGATGACCCGGCTGTCGTTGGCCACTATGAGGTCGCCCGAGCGAAGATAGTCGGCGATATCCCGGAAACGGCGATCTTCGATCTTCCCCTCCGCCCGACTGATGACCATAAGTCGGGAGGCGTCCCGGGGCTCGAGAGGGTGCTGAGCGATCAAATGAGGAGGTATCTCGTAATCGAAATCCTCGATCTTCACCACACTACCCCTAAAGGGTGCAAATGAATTATCTGCGGAGAAAGCGCACCAAAAGGTTAAGGATCAAGGTGGCCAAGAGGCTGAGAAGAAGACAGGTGGCTAAGGGGATATATATCTCCGCTGCCCCCCGCCGGATATGGATATCTCCTGGAAGTCGCCCTAGAAAGGGGATGCGGCCCGCCAAGATCAAAGCCAAACCGAAGACGATGAGCACCACCCCCAAGATGACCAACATCCGGCCGATATTCGCCATCACCGCCTCAAGCCCCCCCATCCCGGCGGCGATAGGTGGTTAAAAACCGACGCAGGGCCTCATCCTCTGTCCACTTCCAATCGTCGGCCCTCTCGTATATCGGTGAGCCATCCAGGAAGTTGCCATAAACGATGATCAGGTTCGGTCGCCGCCACATGATGTAATCGAAGTCGAACTTCTCATGGCCGGGGGTCCCCTGGCCCATGGTATCCACTTTCATATGAGCCGTATGTTCGTCGTTCACCCCAAACATGTCCAGAGTCCTCATCTCAGAGTAGTAGGGGATTTGGCCTGCTGCATCGACAGCGATGAAGGTATCGGGAGGGAGATGCTCCCGCAGCCATCTCCCCATGGTGACCCTGGCCCGGGTCGCCTCCCTAGCCTGGAAGCGGCGGATGAAGTGCTCATGCTCGCCGCCCAGGGAGGAGAAAATAAAGAGGGCTAACACCCCTCCCAGGGCGAGGAGGCCACCAACCCCTCTAAGATACCCCTCTTGTCCCCTCTCTCTAAACCAGGTTTGAAGGCTCATATAGGCCTCGTCGGCCCCCATGGCCACCAGGAGGTAGAAAGCAGGTAGGATGGGAACGAAGAAACGGCCCACCGACCAATCCCCTCCCACATAGACGATATAAGAGAGATAGATTGAAACTACAAAAACCAGGTAACTCCAAACGAAATTCACCTTCCGCTTAAGAAGGGGCACCAGAGTCAAAGGTATGAGCAACCATCCGAGATGCACCCCCAAGAAGGTACGCAAGTGGGCGAACCCTCGTGCTACCTGAGCGCTCACCTCTTCGGTAGTCACCTTGGCATAGAAGGTGTTGGGGAGGAGATAACCGTAATAGTTATAGCGCCACAGGAAGTAAGGCCCATACAACCCCAGGAAGGAGAAGATCCGAAGCAGGTCAAGCCTGGCGAGGAGCCTCCGCTCCACAAGTAGGCGATGAAGCGCCCGGTGGAGCAGTGTGACCGCGAAGACCAAGACCCCCTCAGGGCGAGTCAGGGCCGCTAGAGCGAAGAGCAGGCCCGAAAGGAGCGCCAACCTTTCGTCTTCTCCCTCCTGGAGATAGGCGAAGATGCCAGAGAGCAACAAAAAGGTGAAGATGGCCGTCTCCATCCCTCCCACAGACCAGAGGGCGAAAGAGCCATCGACAGCCAGGAGAAGCAGAGAGAGACTAACCACCAGAGAGTTCTGAGCGAACTTGCCATAGAGTAAGATCATGGTTCCCAGGGCGAAGAGGCCTCCTAGAGCCATGGCCACGGGCCCCGGTTCGACCCCCACCAAGATGAATAGAGCGAGAAGCACCGTCCAGAGAAAGTTCGTGTACCCCTCTACCCTCTCGCCGATGTTGAAGACCAGTCCGTGCCCTCGGGCGAAGTTTTGGGCGTACCGGAAGGAGATGTAGGCGTCGTCCACGGCGTCGTAGCCCAACTCTCTGAGATAAAAACCCTGGTGAACTAAGAGAACCAGGATGGCGATGACTAAATAGGTCAAGGGCGCCCTTGCTACCCTAGCCACTTTCTGCACCGGACGCACCTTCCTCCAAAGAGCCCCTGCCTCTATATCTCTCCCACTCGCTGTAGATGCAGCCACAATAGTTTTGCCTATAGAGGTTATGCTCCTTCGCCAGACGCCCCCGCTCCGTCCAACCCCGCCGAAAGTTCTCGAAATAGAACTCCACATTGTACTTTGGGCCCAACTCTTCGCCGATCTCCCGTATCAAGGCTTGGTCCTGATGGGGGCTGATGAGCAGAGTGGAGGTGAAGGCGTCGCACCCTTCCTGGGCGGCCACCTCCGCCGTCTTCTCCAACCGCATCCGATAATCGATAGAACAACGATCTCCTTTAGTCTCGCGGCCCGATACCCGGCGGAGGAACTCCACCATCTCATAGTTCGGCCACCAGATCATAGGGAGACCCACACCTCCAGCGTACTCCTCTACGCACTCCCGCCTTCTCTCATGCTCGGAGAAGGGATGGACGTTGGGGTTGTACCAGAAGCCAGTGACGGAGAACCCCTCCTCCCGAAGGCGACCTATAGTGTAGGTGCTACAGGGACCACAGCAGATGTGGAGCAGTATCTTTTTGCCCTCACCTCTAGACCCCGCTTCCTTCGGTTTTGGCCGCCCCTCGACCTCGTAGGATAAGCGTATGGTCGGGGGCTCGCCCTCGACCATAGTCGCTTTCCCTTCCTTCAGGAGCCTCTCTGCCCTCTCTTCCGAGCAGGGGGAGAGCTCACGGCCTGTTGAATCCACTACGCGCATCTCAAAATAGCGTCGGCTGCCCTTCCTCGTAGGGGAGCCCCAGGTGCTCGTAGGCCAGTTTGGTAGCCACCCGCCCTCTTGGCGTGCGGTCGATGAACCCCAACTGCAAAAGATAGGGCTCATAGACATCCATGATGGTATCCGCCTCCTCGCTGATGGAGGCAGCGATGGTGTCGATCCCCACCGGCCCCCCGTTGAATTTATGGATTATGGTCTCGATGATCTTCCGGTCGACCTCGTCCAAACCTAGAGAATCCACCTCCAGAAGTTTCAACGCTTGGCGGGCCACCTCAGCGGTGATCACGCCATCGGCTCGCACCTGGGCATAATCCCTCACCCTTCTCAGAAGTCGATTAGCCACCCGAGGGGTCCCTCGCCCCCGCCTAGCGATCTCCTGGCACCCCCTCTCCTCGATCTCCACACCCAGGATCTTCGCCGAACGACGGACGATCTGCTCCATGGCTGAAATGTTATAGAAGCCCAGCCGGTAGAGCACACCGAAGCGAGCCCTCAAAGGAGAAGTCATGAGGGCCATACGGGTGGTGGCCCCTATCACCGTGAAAGGCTTCAGTCGAAGTCGAAGGGTATGGGCCTTGAGTCCCTTTCCCATAATTATGTCTAGGCACCGCTCCTCCATAGCCGGATAGAGCATCTCCTCCACAGGCCGGGGGAGCCGGTGGGCCTCGTCGATGAAAAGGATGTCTCGTTCGTTCAATCGGCTCACTATGGCCGCGAAGTCGCGGACCCGCTCCACGGCTGGCCCAGAGGTGACGGTGATCTTTACCCCCATCTCATGAGCGATGATGTTGGCTAAAGTGGTCTTACCTAACCCTGGAGGGCCACAAAAGAGCACATGCTCTACCGCCTCTCCTCTCCCCTGAGCAGCCTCCAAGAGTATCTTGATATTCTCCTTCACCCTCTCCTGGCCGATGAACTCCTGCAAGGTCTTAGGGCGGAGAAGGACCTCCACCGCTACCTCGTCGGCCTTCAGCTTTGGAGAGACGGTTCTTTCCAACACCTTCACCTCTTTTATCCCATTATACCAAAGATAGAGTAGATGGCAAGTCCTCTCCAATAAGATGAACGAAACAGAAATGGCCGAAATTTTCTCAAAAACCACGAAATGGTGCGCTTTTCGCCTATTTGGGCCTGTTAATTTCCTCTCCTCTCCCAAAACCTTGCCAGTTCCTCTTTGACGGATCCGCGGAAAAGTAGTATATATGATGCGATAAAGCCAGAGATGATGAAGGGGGCATCGCTTCTCTATTTCTCTTTGGTAAGCGGTGCCTTTCCTATCTCCTCCAGAGGGAAGATCAGATGAGCGAGGATATAGAGAGGTTGAAAGCCGAGCGGAACCAGATAGTAGCCGAGATAAGGCATCTCCAGGATAACATGAGAGGAGAGGTGGAGAGGGATCTGGAGGAGGGAGACCCTGCTCTCTATGAACGGGAGAAGAACCTGGCTCTCCTTCAACATTTGGAGCGAGAACTGGGGGCGGTGGAGTACGCCCTCTCCCTAGCGGAAAAGGGGGTCTATGGCATCTGCGAGAACTGCGGAGAAAGGATCGACCCCGCTCGACTGAAGGCCATACCCCAGGCCACATTATGTCTCAAATGCAAAACGGAATTAGAGAGGAAGAGGCGGATGTAACTTCTCGCCCCCTCCCAGGAACGTGGCCCCTATTTCCACCAAGGCCACCCCAGGGGATAGCGCCAAAAGCGTATCCATCCCCCACATGAAAGGCTCCTCCCTAATAGCCAGCGTTTGATTTTTCGGCACGGTTACCCTATAATATATCGTGTGCTCATTGGGCGCTCAATGATGACATCCGCCCAAGCCAGACGCTTTTTTTACGCCTAAAGGAGGATAGATGGCCGAGTTAACAGAGATCCGCTGGCACGGCCGCGGCGGCCAAGGGGTAGTCACCGCCGGCAAGATGCTGGCTGACCTGGCCTTGGACAGCGGCCAATATTTCCAAGCCTTTCCCGACTACGGCCCAGAGCGGGCAGGGGCCCCGGTGCGGGCCTTCACCCGCCTGAGCAGCGAGCCCATCCATATCCATTCCCAGATCCAAGAACCGGATGTGGTCCTGGTCCTTGACCCCACTCTCGTAGGCAGCGTGAACGTCGCCGAAGGGTTGAAGGAAGAGGGTATCCTCATCGTAAATACAGAAGACGCCCCCGCCGAGATCCGAGAGCGGTTGGGGTTCAAGAGGGGAAAGGTCTTCACCGTCAACGCTACCCGCATCGCCATGGATACTTTGGGTCGGGAGATCACCAACACCCCCATGCTGGGTGCCCTGATCAAGGCTACGGGCTTCGTAGCCCTGGAGGAACTGCTAGAGAAGACTCGCGAGAGGTTTGGCCATAAGTTCGGCTCTCGCGTAGCGGAACAGAACGTGGAGGCCATCAAGCGGGCCTATCGCGAGGTAAGGGAGGGATAAAGTGGTCGATCTGGAAGCGGGATGGCGGGAGATACCCGAAGGGGGCCTCATCGTCGAGGCGGGCAACGCGGTAGAATATGTCACCGGTGCCTGGCGGGCCCAGCGTCCGGTCCTCGATCTGGAGAAGTGCACCCACTGCTTATTTTGTTGGATCCACTGCCCCGACTCTTCCATCCTCGTCGAAGAGGAGAAGATGAAAGGCTTCGACCTGGACCATTGCAAAGGTTGTGGCATCTGTGCCCAGGTCTGCCCGGTCGAGGCGATCACTATGGTTACAGAATAACCCTCTATTAGGGAGGAGATATGAGCAGATATATGGCTTTGGACGGCAACTCGGCCACCGCAGAAGCGATGCGCCAGATCAACCCCGATGTGCTGGCCGCTTATCCCATCACCCCTCAGACCTCCATAGTCCAAACCTTCTCTGGGTTCGTGGCTGATGGGTTGGTGGATACGGAGTTCATCACTGTAGAGAGCGAGCATAGCGCTATGAGCGCCTGCATCGGCGCTTCGGCGGCCGGCGGCCGGGTGATGACCGCCACCTCCTCCGCGGGGCTGGCCTTCATGTGGGAGGTGCTCTATGTCGCCGCTTCTACCAGACTCCCCATCGTCATGCCCGTGGTAAACCGCGCCCTTTCCGCCCCCATCAACATCCACTGTGATCACTCCGACTCCATGGGGGCTCGAGATGCGGGCTGGATACAACTCTTCTCCGAGAACGCCCAGGAAGCCTACGACAACACCATCCAGGCGGTGCGGATCGCTGAGAGAGAGGAGGTACGTCTCCCGGTGATGGTGATGTCGGACGGCTTCATCACCAGCCACGCCGTGGAGCGGGTAGAGATAGAGGAGGACGAAGCGGTCAAGCGGTTCATCGGTCCTTTCCGACCGACCTACCCCCTCTTAGACATCGATAACCCGGTCACCTACGGCCCCTTGGACTTCTACGACTTCTATATGGAGCACAAGAGACAGCAAGCGGAGGCTATAAAGCGGGCTCAAGAGGCGGTGATAGAGGTAGGGGAGGAGTTCGGCAAAACCTTCGGCCGCCCCTATGGGCTGTTAGAAGGGTACAGGTTGGACGATGCAGAGATAGCGGTAGTGGTCCTCTCCTCCACGGCGGGAACGGCCAGAGGCGTGGTGGACGATCTGCGGGCTCGGGGGATAAAAGCGGGC
>DMLA01000090.1:10734-22257 GCA_003453555.1 Chloroflexota bacterium
GTGGGAGTGATGGACCGCTCCGACTCCTTCGGCGCTTTGGGTGGGCCGCTCTTCATAGAGATCTGTGCCGCCTTCCAGGTTCAAGGTGTGACGACTAAAGTGGTTGATTACATCTTCGGCCTCGGCGGCCGGGATACCACCCCTGATCAGATCGAAAGCGTCTTCCGCGATCTTTTGCAAATCGCCGAAACAGGGGAGATCGAACGTCTAGTCAACTGGCTGGGCGTGAGGGAAGGCAAACAAAAAGTCGTTACCGCGGCCTAAGATTTAGAGGAGAAAAAGATGGCTACAGCGCTTAAGTTGAAAGAACTTTCCAAGAAAGAGGAACGGCTGGCTCCCGGCCATCGCCTCTGTGCGGGGTGTGCCGCTCCCATCATCGCTCGCCAGGTGCTTTTGGCTATCGATGAACCGGTGATCGTGGCCATGGCCACCGGTTGCCTAGAGGTGGGTACCACCATCTACCCCTATACCGCCTGGCGGATCCCTTGGATCCATAACGCCTTCGAGAACGCCGCCTCCACCCTGAGCGGCATAGAGACCATGTACCGCTCCCTGGTGAAACAGGGAAAGATGAAAGAGCGGGATATAAAGTTCGTGGCCTTTGGCGGGGATGGGGGGACCTATGATATCGGCATCCAGGCGCTTTCGGGGGCCCTGGAGCGGGGACACAGGCTTCTCTACATCTGCTACGATAACCAAGCCTATATGAACACCGGGATCCAACGGTCTGGGGCTACTCCCCATGGCGCTTGGACCACCACCTCGCCAGCGGGGAAGGTTATCCCTGGCAAGCCCCAATATCGCAAGGACCTCACCCCCATCGTGGCCGCTCACGGTATCCCTTACGTCGCCCAGGCCTCTCCCCACCGGTTTAGGGACCTGATGCAGAAGGCGCGCAAAGGGGTGGCGGCCGATGGGCCGGCCTTCATCAACGTCCTCTCCTCCTGCAACCGAGGCTGGCGCCACCCCACCGATATGACCCTGGAGATGTCGCGCCTGGCGGCGGATACCTGCTTCTGGCCCCTCTACGAGGTGGAGAAGCAAGAGTGGAAACTCAACTACCGGCCCAAGGAGAAACTCCCCATCGAGGAGTTCTTGAAGCCCCAAGGCCGTTTCCGCCACCTCTTCAAGGAGGAAAATAGACATATCATAGAGGAACTTCAAGCCGAGGTGGATCGGCGGTGGGAGGCGCTCCTCAAGCGCACCGGGGAAGCCTGAGAAGAGAAGGCAGCGGAAATCAGTCCGCTGCCTTTTAATAAAGGAGGGCAAGATGCCGGTTTTGGAGTCCAGCCACCCCCTTATCAAGCATAAGATGACCCTCCTGCGGGACAAAAATACCGAGCCCAAGAAGTTTCGGGAACTGATCAGGGAGATATCGATCCTCCTGGCCTACGAGGCTACGGCGGATCTGGGACTAAAGGAGGTGGAAGTCACCACCCCTCTGGCCCCAGCCAAGGGGTACCAGTTGACCGAGAAGATCGGGCTGGTGCCCATCCTTCGCGCCGGGCTGGGGATGGTGGAGGGGATCTGGGAGATGATGCCCTCGGCGGAGGTATGGCATATCGGCCTCTACCGAGATCATAAGACCCTAGAGCCGGTAGAGTATTATAGTAAACTCCCCGTCCACCCTACAGTGCAGGTCTGCTTGATTTTAGACCCCATGCTAGCCACCGGAGGCTCGGCGGTGGCCACGGTAGATATTCTGAAGAAGTGGGGAGCCAAGCGTATCAAATTCGTGGGCGTCATCGCGGCTCCCGAGGGGGTGAAAAGGCTTGCCCAGGCCCACCCAGATGTGGATATCCATATCGCGGCCATCGACGACCACCTGACGGGCGAGCCAGAGAAGCCGGGAGACCCCCCCGCGGGCTACATCGTCCCCGGACTAGGGGACGCGGGAGACAGACAGTTCGGGACGGGGTGATTAGATGAGTGCCAAGATACGCCCCACCTGGGATGAATATTTTATGGGGATAGCCCGGCAAGTGGCCCAGAGGTCTACTTGCCCCCGGGCCTCGGTGGGGGCGGTGATCGTCCGAGAGCGTCGCATCCTCACCACAGGCTATAACGGCGCTCCAGAGGGGTTGCCTCACTGCCTAGACGCAGGCTGCATCATCGAAGACGACCACTGCCAGAGGAGCCTCCACGCCGAGCAGAACGCCATCCTGCAAGCGGCTTCTCATGGCGTCTCCATCGCCGGGGGTACCATCTATGTCACCCACCAGCCTTGCAATACCTGCGCCAAGATGGTCATCAATGCGGGCCTGAAGAGGGTCATCTACGCTGGAGAGTATCCCGATGAACTGGCCCGCAACTTCCTGGCTGAGGCAGGGTTGGAACTGGTTCGCTTCCCAAACCCTTGACAGAAGAAACCGAGCACCCTAGAATGAGGGCCACCTTTGGGGTTGCCCTTTTGCGTAAGTAGAAAGGTTGACCGTGCTTTATTTAGCCGTCTTTGCCGTGCCCCTGCTCTTGGCTTTCTTTCTCACCCCCCTGGTGGAGAGACTAGCACGGCGCTGGGGATTTGTAGATTACCCCCGTGAGCCCAGGCACTTGCACGAGGCGCCAACGCCAAAGTTGGGGGGGGTAGCGCTCTTTGTCCCCTTCCTGATAGCGGTCGGGCTATCTTTGATCCTCTATCCCCCTTCAGTCCAGCCCGAGCCTGACCTCTCAGAGCCTCTACGCCTAGCTGGGCTGATTATTGGCTCCCTCATCGTCTTCTTGGTAGGGGTTTACGATGATAAACGGGAACTCTCTCCCTGGCCCCAACTCGCTGTACAGTTCGTGGCCGCAGGGGTGGCCATCTACTCCGGCATCGTCATCCACGAGATCGCCAGCCCCTTCGGCGGGCTAGTCACCTTTCCCCCCTGGTTCGCCATCGCCTTCACCCTCTTCTGGATCATGGGCATGATGAACACCATCAACTGGTTAGATGGCCTGGACGGCCTAGCGGCGGGGATCACGGTCATCGCCTCTCTCATCTTCTTCGCCCATAGCAATCGTCTAGGCCAGGTGAGCATCGCCCTCCTCCCCCTAGCCTTGGCTGGCTGCACCTTGGGGTTTCTCCCCTACAACTTCTACCCCGCTCGGCTATTCATGGGCACCTCAGGAGCCCTCTTTCTGGGCTTCGCTCTAGGCACCCTTTCCATCATCGGTGGGGCTAAAGCAGCCACGGCGCTTTTGGTTTTGGGGATCCCCATCTTGGACGTGGCCTGGCAGATCGTGAACCGCCTCCGGCAGCGTCGTTCCCCCTTACGCGGCGACAGGGGACACCTCCACCACCGCCTGCTGGATATGGGGATCTCCCGCCGCCGTGTGGTCCTCCTCTTCTACCTCCTCTGCGCCTCCTTCGGCGGACTGGCTCTGCTTCTCCCCCCAGGTCTATACAAACTTTATGCCCTCCTCGTCTTGGGGGTGGTAGCAGCCACGGTCCTCTTCCTAGCCTCTCGGGAGGTCTAATACTCTACCTCTTCTCCCCGTATGGCTCCCACCAGCCGCTCCAAAGGGTAGATGAGGAGGAAGAAGAGGCCATCCACCACCAGGGTAATCAGAAGGGCCAAGGTCAGATACTCCAAGCCCCGGAATATCCAGAGGGTGACCTCCCCTGGGATGCGGGGCACGAAGCCCACCAGGGCGGAGAGGAGTACTACCAGGACGCCGAAGAGGAGAACCGGAAGCCACCCTTGGCGATCCGCCTCGCTGGGCAACATCCCGTTGCTCAGCGAGAAAAGGAGGTAGAGAAGAAGCAAAAGGTGAGGGGCTCTTGCGTACTCCCCCAGATGGGAGATGAGATGCCGCAGGGCCTCGTCTGGAGAGGAGCCCCAAGGGATAAAGGGCCACCCCCACCGGGCGGTGAGGAAGATAGCCAGGGTTCCCCCTAAGAGAGGGGCCAGACCGATGACGCTCTTTCGAAGGGAGTCGGTTCGGCCTATGGAGAGGGAGGCGAAGGTTAACGCTTCCCCCCTCCGTCGGGGCCCCAAGGTGAGTCGCCCTGTGGGGACCCTCAAAGCCTTGGCCGCCAGCCAATGGCTCAATTCATGGAGGATCACCCCGGGGAGAAGGAGGAAAAGGGAGAAAAGCGCGGCCTTATCGTGGTCTCCAGAGATGAGAAGCCCCAGGCCGTAGAGATGTTGACTCAGCCAACACTTGACCCAGGGCAAGAGCAACAAGGTGGCTACAAACCAAAGAAGAGCCTTCTCCGGAGAGTCGATCTATCCCCTCCTCGCTAATGCAAAAAGCCCTCTCTAGCCTCTCCATAAAAACCACAAAAGGGTAGAACAGGAACAAAGGATGAAGAGCAAGAGAGTGAGAATGAGCCAGGGGAACCTGCGCCGCCTTGCTCCGGGAAGTTCGCTGACCGCCTGGGGCGCCATAGAGGCCGGAGCCACAAAGGCCCTCTCTGGCGAGGGAAGGGCACCCTCTTGGGCAGCACTCTCCAAGGCAGCCATCATCTCTTCCACGCTCCGATACCGATCCCCCCTCTCCTTGGCCAGGGCCTTCAAGACCACCCTTTCCACGGTTTCAGGGATGGTCGGAGCCAACTGGGAAGGCCGAGGGGGAGGGGAGAAGATCTGGTCGCGGATGATAGCCTGAGCGGTATCCCCCTCAAAGGGGACCCTCCCGGTGAGCATCTCGAAAAGAACGACCCCCAAGGAGTATATATCGGTGCCTCGATCTAACTCCTCTCCCCTCGCCTGCTCGGGGGAGATATATTGAGGCGTCCCCACCATCACCTCCCGAGAGAAAGCGGCATCCACATCCTCCATCATCCTGGCCAAGCCAAAATCGGTGAGAATGACCTCTCCCTCTGGCGTCTCCATGATATTGGAGGGTTTCATATCTCGATGGAGCACCCCTTGGCTATGGGCATAGGCTAACGCTTCCCCCGCCGGCCTCAGAACCTCAAGGATTCGCCTCAGAGGAAGGGGGCCCCGTCTCAGAACGGTTTTCAGGGTTTCCCCCTCCACATACCGCATCACTAAGTAAGGCATCCCATCCTCTTCGCTGAAATCATAGACGGGCACTATATGGGGGTGAACCAATCGGGCCACGATTTTCGCTTCCTTATGGAAGCGCTCCAAGAAGGCCGCATCATCGATGAAGACGGGGTGGAGTACCTTGATAGCCACATACCGATCCAAAGGAGCGTGATAGGCTTTCCAAACGGTGGCCATCCCGCCATGGCCCAACTGTTCGATTATCTTATAGGGGCCCACATACTCCCCAGGCGCAAAAGGCACTATCTGCTCCCTCTATCTAAGAGGACCGCCGACAACCGTGGAGAGAGACCGACCCACATCATGCCCACTTCCCCCGCCCATCTATCCGCTCTGCTGCATCCCCCGCGACGAGAAGAGGGACGAAAAGTTCCGTCCCTTATCCCTGACAGCCTACCACAATCAACCACCTATCTCCTTAAAACCCCACTGGGCTAGATGGTCGACTAGATCAACCACTCTACAGTAGTAACCCACTCGTGGTCCAGACATTTGACAACCCCAACCAGTTTCCCCCATACCCAACGCTGGCCACTCTCTTCTCAACCACCTTCCCTCTTGGAACCTGACCCCCTACCCTCATTCCGCTCCTTATAGTATAAGTCCCATAGTGCCTGGGCCAACTTTCTTGAGTCATGGCGCCAGGGGTTCTCTCCATCCACCACATCTGCGGCAACCACCTGGAGTTCCTGGTGGGGATACATCTGGGGAGAGACGATCTCGATGGTCAGATGGGGGGGGAGCGGGACCCCCAAATTATCGTTTAGGAGCACCTGATCAAAGACCCTCCCTACATGCTGTTCCAGCGCCTTTATGTGGTCGCCAGCGGTAAAATGGTCAGTCTCCCCTTTCTGAGTGGCCACGTTACAGACATACACCTTCAGGGCCCGAGAGGCGCGCAAAGCCTCGACGATGCCCGGGACAAGCAGATTGGGAAGGACACTGGTATAAAGGCTCCCCGGCCCAGCCACTATAAGATCCGCATCGAGGATCGCCTTCACCGCTCCGGGATAAGCGGGAGCCCCGCCGGGAACCAGATATACCCGCTCGATAGGCTTCCCGGCCTTGGGTATCCGGGACTCACCCTCCACCCGCATCACCCCTTCGGCTTCCTCCTCACCCAGGTCAGCACAGAGGGTCACGTTCTCCAGGGTGGAGGGGAAGATCTGCCCCCGGATGGCCAACACTCGGCCCGATTCCAGGATAGCCCGCTCGAAGTTCCCCGTCACCCTGGCCATAGCGGTGATGAAGAGGTTGCCGAAACTGTGGCCGTTGAGACCCGTCCCTTCGCTGAAACGGTACTGAAACAGTTGCGTGGTTAACGATTCCGCATCGGCCAGGGCGGCGATGCAGTTCCTGAAGTCGCCAGGGGGCAGAACCCCCAGTTCCCGCCGCAGGCGGCCGGAACTCCCCCCATCATCGGCCACGGTGACGATGGCGGTGATATTCTCCGTATGCTCTTTCAGCCCCCTGAGCAGCGTGGAGAGCCCCGTGCCTCCGCCGATGGCCACCACCTTAGGGCCGCGGCTCCGATGCCTATGTCTATAGATGATATCCACCAGATGGCTGTCTCCAGGAGAACGGAAGGCGGAGAGGAGAGACCTGTTCAACTGCACGATAGCCACGACTACCGCAGTTATGCCCAGCACCCCAAAGAGAAGCGCTCGCCCAGGACGGGGGATGAACTGCAAAGTGAGGTAATAGAAGATGGGGGGAAAGGCCCAAGTGCGGTAGACCTCCACCAAGATATACCCCGCCCCCAAACTGAGGACCGTGATACCGCCAAAGAGGAGGAAAAGCCACCTCTTCACATGCATACCGGGCCAGAGCCACTTCAGGGCGGAGCCATACTTAGGTCGAAACCTCACCCCCATCATCCCCTATTCACTTATTCACCGTTTTTGTTCATACATCCACTCTTTCGAGACGCGCCCCAATTCGAGGCCATTCGGTCAGCTCTTAATGACGGTGGATCTAGCGACCTCGGTGTTGGGCAAGATGACCTTGCCAGAAGGGGTATCCAAGACCAGAGATGTTGCTCCAACCTTCTCCACTGTGCCCGAGTGCTCGCCCACGGTGATCTTGTCTTTGGGAGAGATGTTGGTTTGCAAAGCCCGCCCAGCGATGATATCACCGGCTAACTCCTTGCAGCCCAAGCCAAAAGCTAAGGCGGCTGTCAAGGCAACGGCGCCAACTATGCCGGTCAGGACCGTCCCTGATAACACCCTGGCTACACCCAACTGTTCAATGGCGGCCATTATGGTCACGAGCAGGATCGCCCAGTAGGTGACGCCACTCAACAAGTTCGCTGTGTCAGCGGCTAAGTCTGCCGAGCTAGCGGCCCCCTTTACCACATCAGCCACGAACCTGGCGACTAACGCTCCCAATATCAGGATAAGCACGGCCGCGATCACGTTGGGCAGATAGAGCAGAATCTGGGTCAGGAACACCGATACCTGGGGAACGTTCAGGGCATCGGCCGCCGCTACCAAAGCGATGATGCGAACGAACCACTTGACCAGTAGACCAATGACCTCGGTTGGGGATAGCTTCACCCCTGTCCTCTCGATGAACTCGTCGAGTCCGGCCTTGTCTGCGATCTGATCGAAGCGAAGAGCTCGTAATAGCCTGATGGTCAGGCCATTGAAGATGCCAGCGATGATCCAGCCTATGATCAGGATCACTAAGGCACCGATGATTACGGGAATGCCGGCTAGAACGACTCTCAAGGCCTCGGCTAGCGCTGCCAATATGGCGTCTCTCCAAGAAGATATGACGGGTGGCATTTCTTTCTCCTTTCTTCCCTAGACCAGATACAACCCCGTTTCTTTTGCCCTTCAAGGATCCTCCTCCGCGATTACATAACAGCATCACCTCCTACCATATCAAAACCTAAAGGGGCTCTTTCCTTGCAACCTCCCCACGACTAGCGGCCCGTTCATTTCTGCAGAATCCAGGTATTACATATTATTATAGCACCCCCCTCGTTAAAAGGCAAAGAAAGCCCGTAAGGTGACCCTTTCAGACCAATACCACCTCCGCTCTCGTCTCCTCCTCTATCTCCCGGGCGAAGGCCCGGATCGACTCCTCTCGGAAGACCCCGCCCTCAGCGGGAGGACCCAAAACCACGCAATCCACCTCCAACTCCTTCGCCGCCGCCTTGATCTCCTCTCTTGTCTTCCCCTCCCGAATGACTACCTGAGCCTCCAGGCCCTTCTCTCGAGCGCGCTCCTGAGCCACAGCCAGGAGGAACTCCCCCATCCTCTCCACGCCGCGCTCCGCATCGACCACCACAGGCGCAGCGATCTTATCCAAGAAACTTATATCCGCCACGTAGAGGAAGATGAGTTCATCGCCCCGCTCTTTGGCCAACTTGATAGCCTTATCCTGGGTTCGCCAACTATCCTCCCCTCCCCGGGTAGCACAAAGGATCTTGCCCATCTCTCTATCTCCTCATCAGTATCTGATCAGTATCCAAACCATAGCCACCAAGATGGTGACAAGGGTGGTCGGCAGCCCAACTCGGAGGAAGTGGCTAAAGGAGAGGTGATACCCCGCTCTATCGGCCATGCCCGCGGTCACGATATTGGGCGCAGAGGCGATGACGGTGCCATTACCTCCAAAACAGGCCCCCACCGCCAGAGCCCAGTATAATACATTGTTCTCAGCGCCGGGGATCGTCCTCGAAAGGAAGGCAGCGATAGGTAGTGCCGCCGCGGTGAAGGGGATATTATCCACGACAGAGGAAGCCACGCCCGCCACCCAGAGCATAAGGACCGTGGCCAAGGCAAGATTCCCCCCGGCGACGGCGCCGATGAACTGAGCGATCATCTGGATAAGCCCCACCTCTTCGATACCCCCCACCACGATGAAGAGGCCCATGAAGAAGACCAGGGTCGTCCAGTCTACCTCTTGGAGCATGTCCTCGATATTTGGCCGCACCCAGACCAGGAGGCCCGTGGCCCCCAGAAGAGCCACCACGCTGGGTGGCATACCCAAGAGATCCTGTACAAAGAAGAGAACCAGGGTGACCCCGCCCATAATGAGGGCTTTCCGCAACGTCCCCGGGTCCGTGATCCGCGCATCTTCCCTCAGCCTCTCCAACAGGGTGGGAGAGGCCATCTCGCGAGACTTGGCGTATTCTTTGCCGTAGATGAAGCGGATCACGGCCAAAAGAGCGACCATGGAAAGCATCACCATCGGTCCCATATGAAGGAGAAAATCGAGGAAGCCTAACCCGGTATAGGAGCCGATGAGGGTATTTGGGGGGTCGCCGATGAGGGTGGCTGCACCCCCGATATTGGCCGCCAACACTTCAGGGATCAGGAAGGAGAAGGGGTGAACCCCCAAAACCAAGGCCATCTCGATGGTTACGGGGGCCACGAGTAGCATGATGGTGACATTGTTGAGAAAGGCAGAGCCCACGGCGGTGATGATGGTAAGAAGGGCCGCCAGGTACCAGGCGTTGCCACCCGTCACCCTGTAGGCTTGGTAGCCCAACCACTGGAAGACCCCCGTCCGCCCCATGATAGCCACGAAGATCATCATCCCCATAATTAGGAAGATGACGTTGAAATCGATGTAGTGAACAGCCCTCTCGAAGGAGAGGATCCAGAAATCGGGGTTAGAGTAACCGAGGAGATAAGAGACCCCCAAGATGGCCACCGCCCCCATCAGGGCGGCGATGGTCTCATGCAGCACACGGAAAGAGATGAACCCGAAGACCAGAAGAAAGACGAAGGTGGCGATGAAGAAAGCGGGCCCTGTGCGGTGCACCAGGGTCAAATCCCCCAGGGGCAGATATAACTGCTCGCCGATGCGAGCCATCCCCTCCAGGTTTAGAGCCTGGGACAGGGTAGCATAACTCGCCTTGCTCACCTCGATTATGAGTTCCCCCTGGCCCTCCATCGGTAGAGCCACCATCTCGGAAGGTAAGGCCAAAAGGAAAGAGCCATCCGCCTGAGACTTGGTTCCCTCCCCGCCTTCATCGACGAAGACCCCTTGGGAATCCCGTACCCTTATCTTTATGGAAGCGCCCTCCAGCGCCCCCTCTTGGGAGTCAACCACTCGCCCGGTGATGATGAGGGTAGCCCCCTCCTCCCCAGAGGTGGAGGCCCAGGGAAAGACCAAGAGGCCCAGAAGCAGTGCTCCGGTGAGAAATCTAGCGCCTTTCATAACGATAAAGAATTGTAGCAGAGAGGGCTTCCCTTGTCAAAGATTTGTGCGCGGAGCCTTAAGGAAGTAATCAAAAGGATTGTCACGCTGTCCATATTGTGGTATAATTCTATAACGGTAGAAGTGGAAGGTCATAGATCTAAGCATAGGAAGCGAGCGCGCCCAGGTCGGAGTAAGATCGGATCAGCGATCCTGCTCTGGTTCCTTATGGCCCACAAAACAGAGGGCAGTGCCCCATGAACTAGGCCAGAAGGCGGTACCTCAGGCGCTGCACGCTACTGTGCGGCGCCTGATTATTTTGGGGGGAAAGGAGGTGGCCGATGGAGAGGACTCAGATTGCCAACCTGACAGAACAAGTTCGCCGTTACCTGGAGAGCGATGATCTAGAAGGGGCTATCGCCCTCCTGGAGGCCTTGCGGCCCGCCGACAAGGCTGAAGTATTTGGAGACCTACCCCCTTCCCGCCAGCAACACCTTCTACCTCGTCTGGACGCGGAGGAATCGGCTGATATCCTCGAAAAACTGGAAGATGAAGAGGTTGCCGAGTTGGCAGGCCGACTGGAGCCCCGCACCCTGGGTCGCATTTTGGACGCTATGGAACCGGATGAGGCCGCAGACCTCTTGGGAGATCTCCCCACCCAGAAGGCCCAGGCCCTTTTGGCTAGCATGAAGGAGGCAGAGGAGGTTAGGCCCTTGCTCCTCCACCCCGATGACACCGCTGGGGGGTTGATGACCTCCGAGTTTCTGGCTCTCAAGCGCAAGATGAGCGCCAGGGAGGCTTTAGAAGCCGTGCGGAGGTGGGCACCAGAGACGGAGGCGGCTCATTATTTATTTGTGGTGGACACCCGAAACAAATTGTGCGGGGTGGTTAGCCTTCGTCAACTCATCATCGTTGACCCTACCACTCGCCTCGAAGAGATCATGGACCCCGATGTGATCCAGGTAAAGGTGGGGACCGACAGGGAGGAATGCGCCCAAATCATGTCTAGGTACGACATAACGGCCCTGCCAGTGGTCGATGAGGAGGAGCGGTTGCTTGGGGTCATCACCATCGATGATATTCTGGATGTATTGGAAGAGGAGGCAACTGAGGATATCCAGAGATTAGGGGGAGCCCAACCTTTGGAGAAGCCCTATCTGAGTACCGGCATCTTCGAGGTATCGAAGAAGCGAATGGGGTGGCTGTTGGTTCTCTTCGTAACCGAAACCTTAACCGGCTCCGTCCTCAGGCATTTCCAAACCCAACTTGATGCTGTGGTAGCCTTAGCCTTTTTTGTCCCCTTGCTCATCGGCACCGGGGGGAACGCAGGCACGCAGACCACGAGCACTATCATCCGAGCCCTGGCTGTGGGCGA
>DMLA01000245.1 GCA_003453555.1 Chloroflexota bacterium
CTGCGGACTTAAAATCCGCTGGGGTAATACCCCGTGCGGGTTCGAATCCCGCCCGCCCCATTGACCGCAATATGTAGCATCGCTCCGCGTTTTGATGCTAGATATAGTATGCGAAGGCTCTTCCTTCGGGAGGAGCTCGTTCTTTTGCGGACAAAAACCGCTGCGGACTTCCTCCAGGCATACCTCAGCCGACTTCAAAAACATGATTCGACAACGCAACCCGGCCCGCTCACACCCACAACATCCTGGATCACCGATTACAAAGGTTCCGATTTTGTGATAGGTATGATGCCTCCTACCTTCCAGCCCTTAACTCTCACCAAAGCCAAGCACCACTTCCTCGGTGGGTCTCGATAAGTCCGTTTGCTATGGGCTTAACCTAGATCCACTAAGGCTTCAGCGAGCTTAAGAGCGGCAATCCCAGGGTCGATCACGGGAATGTCGTAGCCCCTTGCCAACAAGCTACTGCGAACGGCCCGGGCCAACCGCCCCATCCTAGCGCAGCTCAAGACCACGACATGGGCATTGTCGTCTTGGATAGCCAACATCGATCGCTCCACTAGGGCCTCCGTCACCCGCTCACTGCTAGACTTGATATCAAGAACAGAGATATCGATCTGCAAGGCCAACCTCCTCTGCCTGCCCCGCCAAATCTTTCCCCCTGCACTCCCGTGACATAGTCTATTCCTGATGCCACGGCTTTTCAAGCCAAACCTAGCCCCAGGATGTCACACTAGGGTTTGGTGAGCACCCTCTTATTCGTTGACAGGGGTAAGCGATGGTGATATGATGGGATTGTAAGGCGCGTTAGCAATCCGCCTCAGTATGTTATATCTAGGCAGGCCTGCTTCGCTCAGGCCGGGTATACCCTGGAGATTTTCCAAAGAGGCTGGGGCTGCCCAATGATGGGTTGCAGGAGAGGCGGGAAGGAGCAAGATGTTACAGAGGGTGAAGGTAGAGCCGAAAGCGCTAGATGAGTACCGGACGATCGTGGGGGATGAGGAGATTGCAGCCATCCGGGCGTTGGCTGAGCCGTTGAGAGGAGCCCGGGCGTTGCATGTGAACGCCACCGCTTTCGGCGGCGGCGTGGCGGAGATGCTGTCCACGCTGGTACCTCTCATGAGGGACGTTGGTATCGAGGCCGAGTGGCAGATTCTCCATGGGGCTGATGAGTTTTTCAAGGTCACCAAGGCGTTCCACAACGGCCTCCAGGGGATGAACCTCCCCTTGACCGAGGAGATGAAGGAGATTTGGCGAAAGTATAATCAGAAAAATGCTGAAGCCTTTGAGGGAGGGTATGACTTCGTGGTGGTCCATGATCCCCAGCCTGCCGGGTTGCGCTACTACCACGGTCCCGGAAGGAGCAAGCGCTGGATATGGCGCTCTCACATAGATACCTCCCATCCCAATCCAGCATATTGGCAGTTCATCACCCCCTTCCTGCACCCTTATGATGCTGGGATATTCTCTATGGAGCAATATGTGGGGGAGGGCCTACGCCTTCCACAACTGGCGATCATACACCCCTCTATCGATCCCCTCTCGCCCAAGAACACGCCCTTGCCCCTGGCAGAGGCGCAAAGGGTGGTTGCCGATCTGGGCATCGACCTTGACCGTCCCCTCATAAGCCAGATCTCCCGTTATGACCCCTGGAAAGACCCCATGGGCGTGATAGATGCTTACCGTCTAGTGAAAGAGGAGATGCCTGAAGTGCAGCTGGCTTTGATGGCTTCTATGGCCAGTGACGATCCAGAAGGGTGGGAATATCTGAGACTAACGAAGGAACACGCAGATGATGACCCGGATATCCATGTGACCTACTTTGAAAGAAGTAACGACTTGGAGGTAAACGCATTACAGACCCTCTCCCATGTAGTGATCCAAAAGTCCGTCCGAGAGGGCTTCGGGCTGGTGGTCACCGAAGCGATGTGGAAGGGTCAAGCGGTGGTAGGAGGCAACGTGGGGGGCATCCCCCAGCAGATCATCGATGGGGAAACCGGCTTCTTGGTGAACAACGTCGAGGAGTGTGCCGATAGGGTATTCTACCTCCTCCAAAACCCCAGGCGAGCCAAGGAGATGGGGGCTAAGGCCCGGGAACGGGTGCGGCAGAATTTCCTCATCACCCGCCACTTGAAGGACTATCTAAGGCTCTTCTTGAGTTTGTGATGAGGGGGTAGAGTCGGTGGTCTCATAAAGAAGGGGTGTCGGTATAAGGGTGCTCATAACGGAAGATGTGATTACGGCCACTCTAAAGATGGGCGTGGAAGAGGCTGGACAACTTCTCCTCAAACACAGTAGCAGCGGCATGCCGGTGGTGGATAGGGTTGAATAGTGGTGGGGATCTTCTCTGAAACGGGCATCATCGACTTCATCGACTACCGAGATCATCAGGGGGGCGTTTATCCCGGAGGGGCGAAATCTGGTCCACAGGTGTTGTGCCGGTTCTGCGGAGGAGCATGATGCTGCGTACCAAGATCGTATGCACTATCGGCCCTGCCTCAGAGGATGAGGAGACCTTGCGGGGTATGATCCAGGCGGGGATGGATGTGGCCCGTCTAAACTTCTCCCATGGCGACCATCGGGTCCACGCTCGGCACATCGCTACCATCCGCCGTCTGGCCCAGGAGATGAATCGGGCCATCGCCATCATCCAGGATCTGCAGGGGCCAAAGATCCGCTTGGGGGAGATGGCTTCTGGCAGTGTGGAACTGGTTCCTGATAGCGAGTTGATTCTAACCCTTGAGCCCGTCCCCGGGAGTCCTAGGGAACTACACCTTCCCTGTCCAGAACTGATGGCCCATGCTGCTCCAGGCGACCGCATCCTCCTCTCCGATGGAGAGATCGAACTGCAGCTATTAGAAGCCCAGAAGGATCGTCTCCTCACTCGAGTGGTCGCTGGAGGAAAACTCAGATCGCGACAGGGGGTGAACGTCCCTGGAGTAGAGTTGGGTCTTCCCTCCTTGACGGTCAAAGATGAGAAGGACCTGGCGTTCGGCATCGAGCAGGGGGTGGATTATATAGCCCTCTCCTTTGTGAGAAAGGCCGAGGACATCCAGATTCTGCGTCAGCGCATCAGGGAAAAAGGCGCCGACATCCCCATCATCGCTAAGATCGAGAAAGCCGAGGCGGTGGAGGCCTTCGACCAAATCTTGGAGGTCAGCGATGGCATCATGGTAGCCCGCGGTGACCTGGGCGTGGAGACTCCAGCGGCCGGGGTGCCTATCTTGCAGAAGGAGATCATCCGTAAATCGAACCTATCCGCTGTTCCTGTGATCACCGCCACCCAGATGCTGGAGTCGATGATGGAGCGCCCGCGCCCCACCCGCGCCGAGGCCTCGGATGTAGCCAACGCCATCTTCGACGGCACCGATGCGGTGATGCTCTCCGGCGAGACGGCGGTGGGCGCCTATCCTGTTAAAGCGGTGGAGACCATGGCCACCATCGCTGAAACGGCGGACCGCAACGCTTCTTATACCATCCTGGGCGATCTCGAAGCGAAGCCCTGCCTCAGCATCACTGACGCCGTCAGTCAGGCCTCCTG
>DMLA01000064.1:0-2382 GCA_003453555.1 Chloroflexota bacterium
AGCCTTGCCCTTCCAGTGGTGCCTGGTCTCGAACTCTGTCCGTTCAATCTCGTCTCCTTTCTTCGTTGGGTGCTAGGATCGGACAGTGCCTAGATCCCATCGCTCCTGGCCTAGAGATGGGTATCACCGATAAGAGGGGCTCTCCTGCGCGGGAAGCGGCGGCAAGTGCCCTGCAACCACGGTTCATGAGCCGAAAAGAAGAAGGGCCGCGAGCAACGTCAAGTGCTCTCGCAGCCCCATCGAGGAACTCGACACCTTGCTACTTCCTATGGTGGATCGGACCCACTCGGCTAGGCGGTTCCTTTCGATGCGCAGCTCTCTCCGGCTGGCCTCATACTAGCGTGCAGGAGTGATTCTCCAGCTCACGTCCGTGGGTGACAGGTTGGTCAGAGACGCCACGGCATGCCTCACCGCGTCCGCGACTCTGGCGGGAATAGCTCTTCTACAACCCCGTTACAGCTTCTCGATGAACTCGTCTACAGTCACCTTCGCTTGTCGCAAAATCCCACGCAATGTCCCGATGGCGAGTTCGCGGTGTACAGGCACAACGCAGCCCACAACACCCTCCGGCGTCTCTTTCCTGAGGACGACGTGACTCCCACGTTGCCGGACTTGCACAAATCCCAGTCGCTCCAAGGCACGAATGGCTTCTCGCCCCGAAACTCGGCGTGGTTTAGCCATACGTTACCTCAAAAGTGGTCAGCAATGGTCGAGGGGCCTCCGGAACTGGGAACTCCTCCAGGTAGAGTTCTGTCGCCTCTTTCAGGTTGGCGACGGCCTCCTCGATTGTGTGCCCCTGGCTCACTGTTCCAACTTCGGGGCATTCTGCCACATACAGGTCGTTCTCCTTGTGGAGAACTGCGGTGAACGTACGTATCGTCATTGCCACACCTCCTGTGCCATTCTACCTTTCAACAACGCTCGGGGTCACGTCCTTGGTAGGACAGTATCCGAATACAACCGAAGTCCGGAGAACAGACCCAGAGCGCACTTGGCCATAACCCCTAAGCTGTTCCCCTCTTACCGCGCCCTATCTCGTGGGCTTCAGACTCATCACCTCGGTCGGGCTCAGCCAGTTTAGCTCATTGACCCTTCCGGCTTACCTCCTCAGCGACCCCGGCTCACCCAGCCTTATCCTCTGCCGCCACGTAGAGCAGCACCTTCGTGTCAACGGGATAGGCCCTCATGGTAGAGTTCGTCTCGGCTCCAGGCGCGCTCTCCACTCAGGGCTGGAATCTTGGCCCGCTAACGGATGAAAGCCCTTTCTTCCACCCACGCCTGGGGATGGGAAACAGGTCCCTCTCCTCGGGCCAAGACCATCTCCAGACCCTGGCGGATCAACTCCGGCTCGGGAAGATCCAGCTCCTTCGGTAGACGGTTGAGCATCTTCTCATGTCGGGCCTCGCTATAGACGTGTTTCCTGACCTTATGTGTCATTACTCACTCTCCATCATAGAGAAACATTATATCATGGATTGGTTGCTCAGAATCGCAATCCACGTTGTCCGCCGCCTAGCGGGGCGTATTAGGAGATGCTCAATAGCCCTGTTATGGTGAGCAAGCTCGAGAGGAGACCTTAACTCCGCATCAGGGAGGCCCCTTAGAACACAACCCCCTCTTCTACATGGAGTCAGGTCTGGACATGGTGTAGCTCAGGATGAGTAGGTTCTCCAGGGACACCGTAAGGATCATTCCAATGTATTCCTCCTTTCCGTCGGATGATTGCAATAGGCGCTCCGCTTGACGGTCACGTGCCAGATGGCTTGGGGGAGAAATGCAAGGAGTGCACTGTAGCCGATATGTCGTTAGCCTATGTCTGTCCCAAACTTCACAGACTGATTGGTTTGTGGGTTATCTTAGGGAGAGAAACTCGTCCCCGGTGAGTGCAGATTCTCGGATTATCGAGCGAAGCACTGCCCTTTTGACGTCGGGCCCACGATGAAAGGGGACCGGAATAGGACCTCGCCCGTCCGGGTGGCGCCGGATGTAGTGGCTCCCGGTAGTGCGGTCGATATAGAATCCGGCGCGCTCGAGGATGCGAACAACCTCGTTCGGTTTAAGGGTAGGAAGGCGGTTCACGCGACAGCCACTTCGACCTCGACCACTTCGATCCCTTCATTGAGGCGAGGTGGGATCGGGTCGCCGTGGGCCTTGAGGCTCTCCAAGTAGCCCTGGATCGCATCTTTGATCATCTCCAGGGCCTCCTCGCGTGTCTCGCCCTGCGTCACACAGCCGGGCAGCTCCGGAGCAGAGACGACATATCCGCCTTCCTCAGCCGGTTGCAGATAGACTACAAACTTTGACATCTTTCCTCCTGTGTGGTGTTGGTGCTCACCACGCTATAAGTATAGCAACATCTCGGTCGAATTTCAATCTTGTGAG
>DMLA01000064.1:2733-6667 GCA_003453555.1 Chloroflexota bacterium
TACCTACTGCGAGTGCGGCTTGCACAAGTCCCAGCTTTGCTAATCGATGGCCTCTGCCTCTGAACCACCTATGCTATGGTCGCGTCGAGGAGTTTGAGGCGCTCTCGGCGCGGTCCACACTCGGACAGAATCTGGGCTCCGCCTGAGAGACGGCATATGGGAGTGGCTTCGTTTGAAGTCTGAGGGGTGTTCGATCAGCTCCTCATCGGCCAGGGCGATCCAGGCAATGGAGTCGATGAAGAGCTCCTTAGGCATGACGCTGCTTCCGTCTCACAGCCTCTCCGACATAGGCGTCGTGGCGCTTGGCTAAATCTCCCTTCTCGGACTTCCCCAGCGAAATGATGCGCATAGCGGGATCATCCTCCAATGGGAGATCGCTGAGGAAGCCATCGACGCTCTCACGGATTAGGTCAGCCTTGGAGCGGCCAGTTTGTTTGGCAAGCGCCTCCAGGGCACTCTCTTGATCGGGGCGCAGATAGACTTGTAGCCGTCGGTACCTCATCTTTGCCATCTTTCACCTCCGTTCAATTCTATACATTATCTTTGACCAGATTGCAATGTTACATGCACGGTCTATACTTCTTGGATTGCAAGACAGGGATCGGGCTGGGTAGGGTTGCTGGTCGGCGTGAAATCTGACATCTCAGCCTGTCAGACGCCCGAGGTCTATGCCTTCTTGGATCACTTTCAACCACGTGTCGTCCTGAGCACTGACACGCCAGGCGAACGTCCCACGAGTGGCTTCGATTGTCTCTATGAGCTCGGTTTCTATCCCGCTCTCCCACAAAGTGTTGGCCCACTGCGGCAGGAGGGGAACCCGCGTCGTCTTGTCCAGCATGGCCAGGAACCGAGCCAGGGGTGGCTCCTGTGTGTCCGATAGCACGTAGAAAGGCTTTCCCGGCTCGATGAACTTGAGTGTGGCCTGGGGGTGAATCAACACCAGGTGGTCCAGCCCTTGTTCTGGCAGGCGAGTCGTTATCCGCTGGTACTTGACCGCCGCTCTGTGAATCGATCGCCCATCTACCTCTAACCACCTGTTGCCCATCAAGGCGGCCCAGATGCCGCGCACGGCTGTGCGGAAACCGACCAGGCTGAGGTAGATCAGCTGTCCGTAGGACCGATTATCCAGGACGTATCCCAGGCAGTGGGCTTCTAGCCCCTCCCAGGATAGAGGCCCTATCACCTCCGGCGATACTGCTATACTGTTCATCTCTCATTCTCCTATCGTTCTATTCCGAGAAGAGGGAGAGTTGATCCCCCGCCACTCGGATCTCGGGGATCGGCTCCTCTGGGGAGACTTCCACCGTGACTCGCTCTGTCGGAGTCTGCGAGGTTTCTCTCGTGATAGTCCGTGTGTGTCTCTTCGCGGCGAGGAGCTCCTCAATCCGCTCGTGGGGCCACTCCTCAGGCGGGTTCTCCTCCTCAAAGCGGCCGCACCAGTCGAGGGCCTTGCGCAGGATCCCGAAGAGGGCAGGCTGCGGGGAACTGCCTTCTCTTTCGTAGGCGCGGAAGGCGGCTCCGGCCCAGTGAGCCAGCCTATTCCCTCCCTGACGTATCCCTCCCCTGGTAGCCTCATAGTACGTTGCGGGGGTGATCACGCCGTTTGCGTCGGCGCGCGGGAGATTTCTGAGAGCCCATACGGCATACCTCACTGCATCTATCACGCCGCCAGGAGTAGCCCTTCCGTAGAAGAGTTTCGCCAGAGCGATCTCCTCCCTGGTGAACCCCATCTGGGAGAGGGCTCTCTCGTCTACGGTCCGCTCCTCTTTGGGGTTTAGATCGAGGCAGACCTTCTCTTCTTTCGTCATGGTCAAGACTATGCTATTCATCTCTTCCTCCTTCTCTTTTTGTGGGCCTGTGGAATGCGAAGAGGCCTCGGTGGATATCCACTCGAGGCCTCCATTTGACTTCGCTCTATTCCGATTTGTCCGCTAGACCCAGTATATTCCTATATGGTCACTGACAGTTTCCAGCTCCTCCCGCCTGCACATCTCCGGTGACGTTCTAGTCTCGCTCCCTGCATCCGCGTGTGAAACGTTTCTAGATCCACTGGATCTCAATCAACCCCGTAAGGGCTTCGAATTCCTTATCGCCGGTGACGAACTTGGCACCTTCTCGCAGGGCAAGGCCTGCCCCGAAGCTATCTGCATAGGAAATGGGGTGATGCGCCTTAATGTGGGCAGCGACTAATGTTGCCTCTCGATCTGGCACTACCACTTGGAGGGGCAAGGCATCCAGCCAGGCGATAGTCTGGTGGGCTAGCTCCAAGCCGCGCTCCCTCTCGACGATGTAGACGACCTCCCCGTAGTTGATGAGACTGAGGAACCCCAGCTCGTCTCCTCGCTCGATCTCTCTAAGGATCTCCCGGACGCGTGGGGCGGGCTCCTCTTGGTTCAGGTAGGCGAGGAGTGCGTGACTATCGAGGACGTAGGGCATTGGTCTAACGCTCCCTAGCTCTCTCCTTGGCCCGCTCCTCCAAGAGGGCCTCAGTCAATGAGGGCTCTCCCTTCAGCATACCAGATGCCGCCTTGATGGGGTCCTCGGGGAGCGGTACGATGGAGAGAACTCCCCCATAGTCGACTATAGCCACTTCGTCACCCGGCCGTATGTTGTACTTCTCTCTTAGATGGGCTGGGATGACGACCCAGCCTTTCTGTGAGACGCGCATGGTCGTCATGGATCACCTCCCGTTTGGTTTGGCGTTATACTGGTTGCTACAATAGTATAACACACCCTCCCCACGAATGCAAGTGGTTGGGGTCTTATCGCCCTTTCTGAGGGGCCTTACTATCTGTGTGGACCCCTATGGCATGATGAGCTCAGACGGGTTACCCACTCCTTTCTCCACCCGCTGGTATTCGATCCTCACCATCATTTCCTCTATCTGCGCCTCGAAGGTGAAAGCCACCCAGCGTAGGGAGAGGTAGAGGGCGACGGCTAAGATCACGACTATCACCAGTCGAGTCCTTCTTCCCCCCATGGTTCCTCCTTTCTGGCTGCCCGAGAGCAACAGGGGCAGGGACCCGCCAGCCGCCGCTTGGGCCGCGGTTTGAAGGTGAACGGACACAGTGTGGCCCCGGGGCCCGGAGGCCCCGGGGCGAGGACAGGGATAACCGATGAGGGGATGTAACCGCTTACTGGTCTTTGGCGGGGAAGAGACTCTCAGCCAATGAACGCAGTTGTTTCTGGAGGTGAGCCGTTCTAGCGCGAAGTCGAGTATCGGGATCCCTGCGGTCGATGCGGGACTCTATGGTCAACCCATGAGGGACGGCCTCCGTAAAGAGTTCAAGCGCGGTGACCGCTCCGTCCGAGTATGTCCCCCAGAGGTAGGCTGTCCCATCCTCCGGGATGAGGGGATCGTCATCCGCTACAGGGTAACCGACCTGTTTAAGAGCCTCGCTGATGGCATAGCTCCAATAGTGGCCGAAGAGGGTCTCCTGCAGGTCACCATCAGCGGGGGCGAGGGTGCAGACCACGATGGGGTCGACGGGATAGGCAGGCTCAGTTTCACGTATCTGGAGTTTCGCTGCTTGTCTTTCGACGGATCCGGAAGAGGACGCTTTGGTCTTCTCCGGGTCCCCCTCCCAGACCCACTCCCTCCCAATCAGGTTCTTCCCACCTCCGGGTGGTGAGGCCCGATAGACGGGCTTAGGGCCTTCGACCAGAGATGTGAGAAAGAGAGAGGTGCCGGGTTCCAAGCCAACCCCAACCGAGGAGACGACGCTGGCGGATATGCGGTTGGACTTGTTCGTCTCCCCAGCCCGGCGGAAGTGGATCGCCTGTCCCAGAGCGAGTGTCAGCACCAGGTCGCTATGTTTGAGGTTTGGCTTGACCTCCCGGCGGAGCCAGATGGAGAAGGCTTTCCTTGCCTCCCGGTCGGCAACTGCCGCTTCGCGGTACTTGACAGCTTGGAACTTTTGTGCTAAAATGGTAT
>DMLA01000048.1 GCA_003453555.1 Chloroflexota bacterium
GCTCAAGTTCCCGAGCCTTGCATGGCCCAATTTGGGAAGGCCTCCATGCTCAACACCGAACTCTGGTCGGAACTCCCCCCTGAACAGTTCGTAGAGAAGGAGTACGCCATCGCCAAGGAGACGGGGCTCCCCCTCATCATCAGCCTGGGCTACACCGCCGACCAGATAAGAGAACTGGCCCCTAAGGTAAAGCCCTTCGCTGACGCCTTGGAGTTGAGCACCCATTATATCGGCGAGGACGCGCGGCCTATGATCGAGGCTATCCAAGCGGCCAAGGCCACGGTGCAAGTGCCCATCTTTGTCAAACTCAGCCCCCTAGGGCGGGAGATGAAAGCCGCCGCCCAGGCGGCCCAAGAGGCGGGAGCCGACGGGATCGTAGCCATCAACTCCTTCGGCCCTTGCCTGGGGATCGACCCGGAGACCGGGCTTCCACTGATGGGGAGCGAGGAGGGTTACGGTTGGCTTTCCGGCCAGGCCCTCAAACCCTTGGCTTTGCGTTGCGTCTTCGATGTCGCACGCACTGTGGATATACCCGTCTTCGGCTGTGGGGGCATCTCCCGAGGCACCGACGCCATCGAACATTTCATGGTGGGGGCCTCAGCCGTCCAACTTTGCACCGCCGCCATCCTTCGCGGCCCCTCCATCTTCGGCAAGATAGCCCGAGAGATGGAAGTCTGGCTCGACTCCCACGGCTACGAGTCGGTGAACGACATCAAGGGACTGACCATCCGGCGACTGAGAGAGCGCGAGTTCCGCACCACTCACCTACCGCCCCTCGTTGACCCCGACCTATGCAACGCTTGCCGACTCTGCGAGATATCTTGCGTCTACGACGCCATCGCCGTCATCGACGATAAAGCCCAGGTGGACGAGGACCTCTGCTACGGCTGTGGCCTCTGCGTCACCCGCTGCCCCACCCGCGCGCTCTCCATGCCGGAATAGCTCGAGTCTCATGCCAGCGGTAAGCAAGTAGGGCAGGTTTCCATACCTGCCCTACCTGCTACCGCTTGTCTCTTTCGCTTGTCCTGGATTTGAAATCCAGGACAAGCATCAATCCGGTTTCTATGTAGCGTCGGCCTGTCCTGGCTGATGTGGGCCAGGGGCTTCAGCCCGACGCGAGAACATCGCCCTGAAGGGCGCCGCTACATTTTCACCCCTCCTCCCTTCCATTTTTCCCCCAATTCTGTTACCCTTTTATCCAGAATGCGTCTTCAAGAGGCTTTAGCCGTCAATCGCGGCGACATCGTCTCCTTTGTCGGTGCCGGGGGGAAGACCACGGCCATGTACCGCCTGGCCCACGAACTGGCAAACCTCGGGTGGCGGGTGGTCACCACTACCACCACCATGATCCGTCCCCCTAGCCCTGAACAGAGCGAAGAGACGATACTTGAAGCCAACTCGACCCGGCTCCTTCAGAAGGTGAAACGAGCCCTGGAGAGCCACCACCACATCACTGTGGCTACCAGGCAGAGGCGGGATGAAAAAGGTAAATTGGTGGGCCTCCAGCCCGAACTGGTGGGCAAACTGGCCAGCCTTCCCTCGATAGAGGCTCTCATCGTGGAGGCCGACGGAGCCCGGGGCCGCTCCCTCAAGGCCCCGGCTGCCTACGAGCCGCCGGTCCCCCCAGCCACCACCATCCTGGTTCCCATGATGGCTATCGATGCCCTGGGCCAGCCCCTCGATGAGAGAATCGCCCATCGCCCCGAACTGATCGCTCGACTGACGAGAACCTCCCTGGGAGACCTCATCACCCCAGAGGTAGCGGCCCAGGTCATCGCTCACCCAGAAGGGGGGCTCAAGAACGCTCCCCCTTCAGCCCGAGTGATCCCTCTCATCAACAAGGTGGATTCCTCGACCTTGGTCCCAGCCCAAGAGGTAGCCAACTATCTCATATCCGCCAACTCCATAGAGCGAGTGCTCCTAGGCGCGGTGGCGGAACCTGACTCCTTACAGGATCCCGTGGGACCCATCCTCGAGTGCTGGACGAAGGTGGCAGGGGTGATCTTAGCAGCCGGCGAATCCCGCCGCCTGGGACGCCCCAAACAACTCCTGCCCCTAGGTGAAAAGACGATGCTGGAACATATAGTGGAGGTAGCCCTCTCCTCCCCTCTTCAAGAGGTGGTCGTCGTCCTGGGACACCGAGCAGAGGAGATCCAGCCCCTCCTAGAGGGGGTAAAGGTGGTAGTTAACGAAGAGTGGCCCCAGGGGCTGAGCGCTTCCCTCCGAGTGGGCCTAGAGGCCCTCTCCCCCCAGTTTGAGGCCTGCCTCTTCTTCCTGGCCGACCAACCCAAGGTGACGCCCCAACTAGTAGAGAGCCTCATCACCAGACACCGCCGCACCCTGGCCCCCATCGTGGCCCCTCGCTTTCGAGGCCAACGAGGGAACCCGGTGCTCTTCGCCCGCTCCCTCTTCCCCGAACTTCTTAGTTTGCAGGGAGAGGAAGGGGGAAGGAGCCTCATCGAGAAGTATCACTCTCTGGTAGAATGGGTGGAGGTGGATTCGGAAGACTACTTCCTCGACATCGACACCTTGGAAGACCTAAAACATCTGAGGAGCGAGGAGTGAAGCCGCTGCCCCCCATTCAGAACCTAATCATCGACATGGACGGAGTGCTCTATCGGGGCCATCGCCCCTTACCTGGAGCCAAGGAGTTCCTCCACCATCTGGAGGAGAGGGAGACCGCCTACATATTGGTCACCAACAACGCCACCCGCACCCCGGAGCAGTACGCCGCCGAACTCAAGGAGATGGGCATCGAGGTCTCTCCTCAGCGGATCCTCACCTCGGCCCTGGCCACGGCCGACTACCTGGGAAACCTCCTTCCCCAGGGAGCCAGGCTCTATCTCATCGGCGAGGGGGGGCTATACTCCGCCCTTGCGGCCCAAGGCTTCACCTTCGGAGAGAGGGATATAGAGGCCGTAGTCGTGGGGATGGACAGACAACTCACCTACGAGAAACTGAAAGCCGCCACCATAGCCATCCGCCAAGGCGCTCGATTCGTGGGCACTAACCCGGACAAGAGTTTCCCCGCGGAGGAAGCGATAGTCCCCGGGGCTGGTGCCATCCTCGCCGCCATAGAGGCGGCGACAGGCGTACAACCCACCGTCATCGGGAAGCCGGAACCCATCCTCTTCCAGATGGCTTTACAAAGGATGGGGGCCACCGAAAAAGAGACCGCGGTCATCGGCGACCGGCTGGAGACCGACATCCTAGGAGGCCAACGGTGTGGCCTCACCACTATCCTCGTCCTCACTGGCATCAGCCAACAACAAGACCTGGAAGCCTCTGATATTAAGCCCGATTATGTTTTCCCAGATCTGATCCACTTAGATGAGGCACTCATCATCGCTGATCCGAAAGAGAAAATGTAGCGTCGGCCTGTCCTGGCTGATGTGGGCCAGGGGCTCCACCCCCACGGGAAAACGTCGCCCTGAAGAGCAACGCTACAGGCTTGCCCTCACATCCCCAACTTGTAGCGTCCGAGTTTACCTCGGACGAAAACGTCGCAGATGAACTGCGACACTACATCATCACCATTCCAACCAGCAAATAGTAGAGGAGGTTTCCATCCCCGCTACTAGATACCGCCTAAAGGCTCCATTCCTCATGAGAGGAATCGAGGCTTCAGCCGGTTAAGTTATAGATTTCGAGTGCTAGCAGTCAGACCGTTCAGCACGTGACGCTATATCCACTCTCACCGCCAGGAATAGAAAAAACTAGGCCGAGACTGTCGAAAAGCGCTTCCTCGCTTAGCAGAGTGGGGAGGAAATTGCATCCGCAGCCTGTTTCCTTGCTTCCTGTCCCT
>DMLA01000046.1 GCA_003453555.1 Chloroflexota bacterium
CCCACGCTTCCGGTGTTGATCATATAGCGGTTCGTATCGAGGGTTATCCTCTGTCCAGGAGGGAGAATGTAAGCCCGGGGGTGTGCCCCCTCTTCGCGGAAGATTACCGGGACGTGAGTGTGACCATGAAAACAAAGTTGAGTGTTGAGAAGTTCAAAACTGCGCTGGGCCACCAGGGGATGGGTAACATACTCCCAGATGGGAGCGCGGAGGCTGCCATGAACCAAGGTATAGTTGTCTTGAACGAAGGTCTCAAGGAGGCTTTGCAGATAGGCTCTATTCTCTGCGGTCAGTTCTTTTGCTGTCCATTGACAGGCCTCCCGAGCGGCGGGGTTGAACTCGGCGGTATCCATCTTTCCGATGGCCGCCCAATCGTGGTTTCCGGCCACGCAGCGCAGAGGGAGTTCTCGAAGGTGGGCGATACACTCGTTGGGGTGGGGCCCATAGCCAACTAGGTCCCCGAGGCAGAGCACCTCGTCGATATGGGCAAGGTCGACCTCCGCCAAGACCGCTTCCAAGGCGGATAGATTGCTATGGATATCGGAGAGGACAAGATAGCGCATCGATTTCAGTTTACCACAGATGGGCTCTCTTGACCAGGTCGTTCAGTAACTCCTGCCAAGCCTCCAGGGGTGCTCGGTTTGAAGCCTTTTTGTATTCTAATTCTAATCGATGTCTCTTTTTTTATCAATGGAAAGGTGGTGGTTGATCGTCAACTTCCACTTTGGGAAGCCCTCCCTCCTTCTCTTTGGACTGATGGCCCTCTCCTACCCAGAAGTGGTCGGGAAGGACCAGGGGACTAGACAAGACGCGCAGGCCATCGAGATGGATGCCTGCCGGGCCTGGAGGATCCAGTGGGAGGGGAAGGGTGGCAGGGCTCACGTAGCAAACATTCGGCCGCCGACCGAACTTCTCAAGGTACCGCTGGGCAGCCTCCTTAACCTTTAGAGAGACCTCTTTCTTCGGGTCATCGTCGAACCAGAGAAGTCCCACTCGCATCTTGTTGCCGCTCATCTCGAACACCTGTTCTATATTATACCAGAACAGGCGTGCTATGTCAAGGGAAATAATAATCGCCAGGGTCCTTTCGAGGTAACCGAGTGGGAGATTTACTCGGCTTTCTTGAGGGCTAGATTAAGTCGTCTCATGAGGCGGGCTTTCCGGCGGGCAGCGTTGTTCTTATGGATGACCCCCTTCACCGCTGCCTTATCGAGGGCGCTCATAGCCTGCCGCGCGGCCTGAGCGGCCTCCTCTAGTTTGCCCTCGCCGATGAGCCGGTCCGTCTTCTTTATGAAGGTCCGAGGCCGAGAGCGGAACACCCGGTTTTGCTCCCTCCTTCGGGCCGAGGACCTGATTCTCTTCTTTGCCGATGCTGTAGTAGCCAAGAGACCTCCGTGGTTGTCAACTAATTAAATAATACTCGATTTCCGTCCCTTTGTCCAGTTGGCATGAGAGTTCGCATATACGACGCCTTTCCTCGCCGGCCGATTTGACTATAATAGTGAGGCCCAATAGTTGAGGTAGGAATGGACGAAGGTCGAGCGGGACAACTTGCCCGGGCTGCGGGCGTGGTGATGGTGGCCTTTGTGGCTAGCCGAGCCTTGGGGTTGGCTCGGGAGATGATTATTAGCAGCCAGTTCGGGACCAGTTGGGAACTGGACGCCTATCTGGCTGCCTTTCGCGTACCTGATTTGATCTTCCAGATCATCGCCCGGGGTGCTCTGGGGTCGGCCTTCATCCCCGTCTTCACCGAATATCTGGCCCGGGGGGAGAAGGAGGAAGCCTGGCGGCTGGCTAGCGCCATCTTCAATATAGTGTTCATCGCCGTGACTATGGCCAGCCTCCTGGCCGCTATCTTCGCCCCCCAACTGGTGGCCCAAGTGGTGGCGCCCGGTTTTGGTCCTAGAGAGCAGGCCCTCACGACTAGCCTTATGCGGCTTATGCTCCTCTCCTCGGTCATATTCGGCATGAGCGGAATCGCCATGGGCATCCTCAACTCGTTTCAGCATTTCCTCTGGCCAGCCTGGGCTCCAGCCATCTATAACCTCTCCATCATCGGAGGGGCGCTCTTCCTCGCTCCCACTATGGGGGTCTATGGCTTGGCTATAGGCGTGGTGGTGGGGTCTGGCTTGCACTTCCTGATCCAGGTTCCGGAACTCGTAAAAAGAGGGCTGAGTTACTTCCCTATCTTGGATCTTGGCCATCCAGGGGTGCGGGAGGTAGGGCGGCTGGTGCTGCCCCGCATGCTGGGTTTGGCCACCATGCAGATCAATTTCCTGGTGAACACTATCCTGGCTTCGGGGCTGGTAGCGGGCAGTCTGGCCGCTCTAAACTACGCCTGGCTCTTGATGTTTCTCCCCCTGGGCGTTTTCGCCATGGCCATAGCCACCGTGGCCTTTCCTACCTTTTCTGAGTTGACGGCTAAAGGGGAACTAAGTGACCTGCGTCGGGCTCTTTCGTTAACCCTGCGGGTGACCTGGTACCTCACCGTCCCGGCCACGGTGGGGCTCTTCCTCTTGCGGGAGCCGATAATCAGGTTGCTTTTGGAGCGGGGGAGGTTCGGCCTAGAGTCCACCGGCGCAGTGGCTTGGGCCTTGCAGTTCTACGCTTTAGGACTTTTCGCCTACGCCACAGTGGAGATAGTCACCCGGGCCTTCTATGCCCTCCACGACACCTTAACGCCGGTCCTGGTAGGGTTAGCCACTATGGTCCTCAACATCGTTCTCTGTCTCCTCCTCGTGGGGACATTGACCCATGGTGGGTTGGCCTTGGCCAACTCGCTGGCCACCATGGTGGAGATGGTCTGGCTATTATTTATCCTGCGAGGGCGGATGAAAGGTATGGGTGGGAGGGAACTCTTGACCTCTTTGCTCAAGATCACCGCCGCAGCGGCTCTAATGGGGATGGCGGTGGCCTGGTTCGCCGGGGCCACCAGAACCAGCCCCGTCCTATTGCAGGCGGTAGGGGCTATGGTCTTGGGGGGTGGGGTTTACTTCTTGGCCTCGTTGATCTTGGGGGCTAGAGAGGTCAAAGTCGTAAGGGAACTGGTGGGGAAGAGGCGAGAGGTTTAACAGATGCCTCTTTAACGCAATTCGTTATTTGTAGCGTCGCAGCGCATTTGCCATGTGTTGGGTACCGAGCCTGAGCCGTCCGAGACAGGCTCGGATGCTACATTGTGGGTGTAGAGGAAGGAGATTTGTCCTCGCCCGAGAGATGAGAGGCCATCCTTCCTTTGTCAGGGCAAGCGAAGGTCTCCCCTACGTTTTTGGGGTCAGCAGGGGGAAACTCCCACCGGTACCGAGAAATTTTATATGTCTTCTCTTGATGGGATTATCGTTGCTGTTGATACCGGCGTTACCCTCCGCGGGCCTCCATCTCCAAGAGCCTGCGCTTCATATCCAGGCCGCCGCCGTAGCCGCCCAGGGTTCCATCTTTTCGAAGCACACGGTGACAGGGGATGATGATAGGGATAGGGTTCTTGGCCAGGGCCGCGCCCACGGCCCGATAGGCGTGTGGCGAGCCTACCTCTTTCGCCACCCAAGAGTAGGAGCGAGTCTGGCCATAGGGGATCTGGAGGGTGGCCTGCCAGACTCGGCGCTGGAAAGGGGCGTGGCCTTCCAGATCGAGTTTCGCCGAGAAGGTCACCGGCTCCCCGGCATAATAGCGTTGTAACTGCTCTCCGATCTCCTCCGGTGCGCCCTGGATGAGGGAGGCTTCCGGCCACCGCTCCTTCAGGTTAGCCAAGGCCTCTTCCCTCGTGGCGCGGGGGTACTCCAATGCCAGAATCCCCTTGGGAGAGATGGCCAAACCGACCCATCCAACCTTGGTCCGGCAGGTGGTCACTCCTATCCTGGCAAGGCCTTCCACACTCTCTAAAAAGGGATCTCCTCTTCGGGCAACTCCTCGCCCAGGCCGACCTCAGCGACTGGCTCTCCCCTTGGACTGAGGAACTTGACGGCCGTGGCAGTGAGTTCGTAAGAGGCACGGGCCACACCATCCTTGCCTGTCCAGATGCGGGGGTTGCCGGATTCGTCCGGGTTGAGACGTCCGTCTACCAGAACTAGGCGTCCCTTCGCTAGATACTGATTGCAGGTCTCCGCGAGCCGTCGCCAGGCTGTAACCCGGAACCAGGTGGTCTCGTCGTGGGAGTTTCCTTCGCTGTCGGTGTAACGACGGTTCGTGGCTACCCGAAAGGTAGTCACTGGGGCGCCACTGGGGGTGTATCGCATCTCGGGATCGGCCCCTAGACGCCCCACGATCACTATGTGCTGGTACATCATCGCCTCCTCGCTCGATTGATGAATGACTATGACCCATATTATAGCAGGCTTTGGGCTTCTTATCAACGGCCAGGGTACTTTGGCTTGAAACCTAGTTGCGCTATGATGCGTATATTACTATGCGGGGGAACGGGATGCCTGCCCCTCTGCGCCGTTCAAGGGAGAGGGACTACCCCTCTCCCTTCTTCTTGCTTCAGGCGTTTTGGCTGGAAGAAGGTGTTAATGGTATAATTATCGAAAGATTGTTGGGAAGAGGTGGTGTTTGGAAGCGGACGGGCGGGGGATAGAGAGCGTTCTATTGGGCTTGGGGGCTTGGTGGGCCAGGCCTCGCATCTGGCTGGGACCAGCCTGGGCGGTTCTCTGTGGTGGTTTGGCCTCCGGGAGGCTGGGGTTCAACGGGAGGACGGTTCTGGTTCTTCTTCTGTCTCTCTTTCTAGGAGACCCGCTCCTGGGGACTATCTGGCGGGAGGCATCTATCATAGCCTCCCCCTCCAACCCCAGCCCTCTCAGTGAAGGCTCAAAGGCCAGGCTCTCCCCGCTACCCTATACTCTGCCTGGCTCCCTGGCCGATCGTCTCTTCCATTGGGCGGAAGAGCGGCTATCTTGGTGGTCTTCGGTCTGGCCCAGGTTGGAGGCCCCTCTGGCCGGTCTAGCCTTCGCCCTTCCTTTGGCTTTCGTTCTGGCCATCCTTTTGGGTCGGAGTGTAGTCATGCTCGTAGCCGTGGCTTTGATTTTGGTAGCCTGGGAGTTTCTACGTTTACATGGCGGCAGAAGGCCGAGTCGTCTGCTTCGGGC
>DMLA01000024.1 GCA_003453555.1 Chloroflexota bacterium
CAAGATTCTGTTACACAGGGTCTGGATCAACAAGGAAGGGGAGATACGTATAGAAGGTCACATCCCTGAAGTGCGAGAAGAGATGTTTTTTAGGCCATCTTCACCACGATGTCGGTGATCACATTGGCCGCCTCGTCCCCTCGGTCGGCGGAGTTGCTCAAGTGTCGGTATATCTCCCTTAACTTCAGCATCTCCACCACATGCTCCACATCTTTCGGCCCACTGAAGAGATCGGCCAGCGCTTCGCGATAAACGTCCTCCACCCGATTCTCCAGGGCCTTGGCTCGCAAAGCGTGCTCATTGGCCACTCCGGGGTGATCCTTTACGCGCAAGGTAGCCATATAGATCTCGTTGGCTGCCGTCCTCAGGAGGGATACCATCCGCCGCAGGTAAGAGTTGGGCTCCACGTTGAGGATGGTCATCTCATCCACCGTGGAATAGCCGTAATCTAGGATATCGTCGATGGCTCTAGAGAGGGCGAATATATCCTCCCGGTCGATGGGGGTGACGAAGGTACGGTTCAGTTCATCGATGAGGATACGACGCAATTCATCCGCCTCCTTCTCCGCCCTGGTAACCTTCTCCGCCGCCTCTTGGTCCCGGTCCTTCATATATTCTTCCAACCCTTCCATGCCCTCCAAGGTCTTGGCCGCCTGTTCGATGAGAAGCCGCAAGAACTTATCTTCCTTCCCTCCGAATAGCCTTCTAATGCTCATGACCTATCCCCCTCCCAAAAAGGAACTCATCGGAATGTACAACAGTGCTGCCAAAAGGGCGGTGATGGGCAAGGTAAGGACCCAGGCGGTGAAGATCTCGCCTACCACCCCCCAACGAACTTTCGATAACCTCTCCGCCGAACCCACCCCCATAATGGCTGAACTAACCACCTGGGTGGTGGAGACCGGCCCCCCCAGGAGGGCCGCGCTCAGGATCACCGTAGCCGAGGCAAGTTGGGAGGTGAAGCCATGGATGGGCCGGATGCGATATATCTTCGCCCCCAAGGTCTTGATAATCCGCCACCCCCCAGAGGCGGTACCCAAAGATATGGCCACTGCGCTGAGAGCGATCACCCACCAAGGGACTACGAAATCCCGCGACCAACCACCAGCCACCAGGCTCATACCGATTATCCCCATCGTCTTCTGAGCATCGTTGGTACCATGACTCAAGGCCAAGGCTAGCGAGGTTATGACTTGTAGACGTTTGAAAAGGGTATTGATGCGGGGAGAGGCTCCTCGCGCCAGGAAGAGAACCAGTTTCATAAAAAGATAGCCTATCACCAGACCTAAAAGCGGTGAGATCACGAGAGCCACTACCACCTTCAGTAGACCGCTCATCTGTATAGCCCCTAACCCCTCCGCCAGCCCCACAGCGCCTACCAGCCCCCCCAACAGGGCGTGAGAAGAACTGGAAGGGAGCCCCAAAGCCCAAGTTATCAGGTTCCAGACTATGGCGCTCATCAAGGCGGCCAGGATCACCACCATGGTCACGCTGTCCGGACTCACCAGATCCTTGCCGATGGTGGTAGCCACCGCCACCCCGAATAAGAAGGGAGCGCAGAAATGGCAGATGGCGCTCATAGATAAAGCCTTGCGAGGAGTCATAGCCCCAGAAGAGACCATGGTGGCCACGATGTTAGCACTATCGTGGAAGCCGTTTAGGAAATCGAAGACCAAGGCCACACCGATAGAAACAAACAGTAACACCAACATACCCCTCTTTGCAGAATACATAATTCTATCCCATCTACGCCCCTTGGGCAAACCTCGAACTCCTTTCGCCATAAAATGGTCTTGTAGTAGATGCGGAAATCCATTATAATCTCCCTGAAAGGAGGTTCGTTGTATCGAGCGCCACGGGGCACACAAGATATCCTACCCCAGGACCAACCCTACTGGCAGTTCATCAGGGACCAGATCCATCGTCTCTGTACCCTCTACGGGTATGAGCGACTAGACCCCCCCCTCTTCGAGGAGACATCGCTTTTCACCCGGGGCATCGGTGCCAGTACCGATATAGTAGAAAAGGAGATGTACACCTTCCAGGACAAGGGAGGGGATAGCCTCACCCTCCTTCCCGAGGCCACCGCCTCCGTGATGCGGGCCTATCTGGAGCACGGCATGTATGTCCTTCCCCAACCGGTTAAACTCTACTCTATCCTCCCCATCTTCCGCTACGAGCGACCCCAGGCAGGTCGCTTTCGCCAGCACTACCAATTCAATTACGAAGCGATAGGGGTTCAGGATCCGGCTCTCGATGCCGAGGTCATCTCTTTGGCCTGGCGGTTCTACGAAGATCTGGGGCTTAGGGACTTAAACCTCCAATTGAATAGCATCGGAGACCAAAATTGTCGTCCCGCCTATATAGAGGCGCTGATAGACTACTACCAGGGAAAAGAAAGGAAGATCTGCACCGACTGTCGGGCTCGCTTGAAGCGAAACCCCTTGCGGCTCCTCGATTGCAAGAACGAGGGTTGCCAACCCATCATCGAGGCCGCTCCCAAGAGCCTCGACTTCCTCTGCCCTGAATGCGCAGAGCATTTCGCCACCCTACGGGTGCAACTTGACCTTTTGCAGATACCCTATCAATTGAACCATCGACTAGTACGGGGCCTCGATTACTACACCAAGACCGTCTTCGAGGTATGGGCTCCCGGCATCGGGGCCCAGAACGCCGTGGGTGGCGGCGGCCGATACGATGGGTTGGCTAAGGAGATAGGAGGAAGGGACACCCCCGCCATCGGCTTCGCCATAGGGCTGGAACGGGTCATCATGACTATGAAGGCCCAAGGGGTTCAGGTTCCCCCCTGGCCCCGTCCTCAAATCTTTTTGGCCCACCACGGCTCGAAGGCTAAAGAGGAAGGTCTGAGGCTCGTCGAGCGACTGCGGGAGGCTGGGTTCAGGGCTATCATGAGTTTCGGAGACCGCAGCCTGAAGGCCCAGATGAGAGAGGCGGACCGGGAGGGGGCAGAGTACACTCTTATTCTTGGTGAGGAGGAGAGACGAAGGGGGGAGATCACCGTCCGAGAGATGGCTACCGGCCAGGAGGCTCAAGTAGAGATAGGCCGCCTTGAGGAGTGGTTGAGAGAGCGATTGGAGGGAGATACCTAGTGAAGAGAATAGCCTTCCTTTTCCACCCCCGGATACCCGAATCACGCCCTCTAGCCGAGGGGTTAGCAAAAGAACTCCAATCTAAGGGGCTCGATCTCTGGCTAGTCTCCGCCTGGGAGGAGGAAAAGATCGCCCGTCGCATGGCGGAACTCGATCTCTTGGTCACCCTAGGAGGCGACGGAACCGTATTGCGGGCCGCCCGCCTCGCCGCCGCCCATGGTACCCCCATTCTGGCGGTGAACATGGGTCACCTGGGGTTCCTGGCTGAGGCCGAGCCTGAAGAGTTGACGAAGAAACTCGCCGCTGTTCTTGAAGGCGACTATTGGGTAGAGGAGCGCAATATGCTTCAGGCCACCCTCCTTCGCGGGGGCACCCAGATAGAGGCCTATGAGGCTCTCAACGATGTGGTCGTGGCTCGGGGGGTGATGGCCCGGGCGTTACACCTCACCACCTCCGTAGACGGCGAGGAGGTGATCACCTACATCGCCGATGGGGTGATTATAGCCACGGCTACGGGTTCCACAGCCTACTCTCTGGCCGCCGGAGGGCCTATCCTCGACCCCCGATTGAGGGAGTTACTAGTAACCCCCATCGCCCCCCACCTCTCGGCCACCCGCTCCCTGGTGCTCCCGGCTCATTCTGAGATAAAAGTGACCATCGAGAGCGACCAACCAGCCACCCTCACCATAGACGGCCAGATACATCAAGAACTTCTGAACGGCGACACCGTGGTGGTCAGGGAGAGCGAACATCTCTGTCGCCTTCTCAGAACCCAACCGCGGGACTACTTCTACAAAACCCTGCAAAAGAGGCTCAAGTAGGAGATGGCCGAAGTTATCTACTGTGCCAACCACCCCGATCGGGAGACCCTCTTGCGGTGCAACAAATGCGGCAAGCCCATCTGCCCTGAATGCGCTATCCGCCACCCCGTAGGCTTACGCTGCCGCGAATGTGCCCAACTACGTAGGCTCCCCACCTACGACCTCTCTCCTAGGCACTACACCCTGGCCCTGGCCGCTGGCCTCCCCTCGGCCATAGTTAGCGTAATCCTAGGGGGTATATTCAGCCGCTTTCTCGTTATACCCTTCATCGGTGGCTTCATACCCTGGATCATCGCCTTCGCCGTTGGCCTTCTCACCGCCGAAGCGATCAGTCGAGCCACCGGATATAAGCGAGGTGTAGGTCTCCAGGTGGTGGCTGCCATCTGCCTGGTTCTTGGCTACTTCATAGGCCATCCCTTGCTCCTTCTGGTCACTACTTATCTTCTGGTGGGTAGGATACCCGTATTGCCCTTCTGGACATGGCTTAACTTCTACAGCATCATCTACCTTCTCTTAGCCATCTTGGCCGCGGTGGGCCGCTTGCGCTGATTAGGAGGGACCTTGCTCAGCCACCTCTCCATCTCCAATTTCGCCCTCATCGACCATCTGGAATTAGATCTCTCCCCCGGCTTCAACGCCCTCACCGGCGAGACGGGAGCCGGGAAGTCCATCATCGTGGACGCCATGAGCACACTCCTGGGCGGGAGGGCCGATAGCGACCTCATCCGCACCGGGACAAGCCAAGCCCTGATAGAAGGGGTCTTCACCCTATCGGGGGAGATGCAACAGGAGTTCCTGTTCCCTCTACTAGAGGAATATGGGGTAAAGGGAGAAGGGGATCTCATCCTCAGCCGGGAACTCAATCGCCAAGGGCGCCACATCTGCCGCATAAACGGCCGGATAGTCACCCTCCGCCTTCTGCGAGAGGTCGGTCAGCGGCTGATCGACATCCACAACCAAGGAGAGCATCTCAGCCTACTTCGGGTCAGAGAGCATCTAGAGTTCCTGGATCGTTTTGGGGGGCTAATCGATCTTCGAGGAAGGGTGGAGGCCAAAGTAAGAGCGCTCTATCGAGTGCGGCACGAATTGGAGAGGCTCCTAGCCGACGAGAGGGAACTGGCCCGGCGAATTGACCTTCTCCAATACCAGGTGCGAGAGATCAGAGCCGCTAGACTAGAGCCTGGGGAAGAGGAAGAACTGAAACGAGAGCATACCCTACTGGCCAACGCCGAGCAGTTGATCACCCAAATCAACGCCGCTTATGAAGCACTATACGAAGGGCGAGAGGATCAAGAGGCGGCCCTCGACCTATTGGGGGAAGCGAGACGGATCCTCACCTCTCTGGAAGAGATCGATCCTCAACTCCAAGAGAGGCGAAAAACAATCGAAGAGGCGAGCGCGCAACTGGGGGAGTTAGCCCAATCTCTGCGTTCCTACAGGGATGCCATCGATCATAGCCCCCAGCGGCTGGCCCAAGTGGAGGAGCGGCTAGGGTTGATCTATAACCTGAAGCGAAAGTACGGCGACTCTGTCGAGGAGATATTGGCTTTCGGCGAGAGAGCCGCCCAGGAACTGGAAGGGATCATTCACAGCGAGGAGCGGATCGAGGAACTGAGATCTGCGGAAGAAGAGTTGTTAACGGAGATAGGCTCCCTGGCCGGCCAACTCTCCCTGGCTCGGCGAGAGGCAGCCCAGGGGCTCGCGGAGGCTGTGGAGGGTCAACTTCGGGACCTACAGATGGAGAAAGCTAGGTTCGCTGTGGCCCTGGAACAAACCGAAGACCCCGAGGGGGTAGAGGTCGATGGCCAGCGGTTCGCTTTCGATATCACGGGGATCGATAAGGTAGAGTTCATCATCTCACCCAATCCAGGGGAGCCGCTCAAGCCCCTCTCCAAAATCGCCTCCGGAGGAGAGACATGCCGCTTCATGCTGGCTTTGAAGAGCGTGCTCTCCACAGTAGATGAGACCCCTACCCTCATCTTCGACGAGATCGACGCTGGGCTAGGCGGGCGAGGAGGAGAGGTGATAGGGCGCAAACTATGGAGGCTGACGGCCGACCATCAGGTCCTCTGCGTCACCCACCTCCCCCAGATCGCCTCCTTCGGTGACGCCCATTTCAAGGTGGTCAAGGAAGAAGTGGGCGAGCGGACGGTCACCAGAGCCCAACTCCTCGATGAGCCAGGGAGACTGGAGGAGTTAGCCCAGATGCTGGGGCAGGTTACAGAGTCGATCCAAATGAGCGCCCAGGAGATGTACGAGCAGGTTCAAGGGTGGAA
>DMLA01000169.1:0-928 GCA_003453555.1 Chloroflexota bacterium
CGCTCTTGACAAATAGTAGACCTGTGGTATTATTTTCTCGAGGTTTGTAACTCTTTCGTCTCCCGGAAGGTCCTTCTGTCCTGACCGCTGAGGTCGGAACCACGGCCTTGGCGGTTGCTCTTAGGGAAAGCAGGCGGCTGCCCTGGATGGGGTGAGGCCAGGGGGGTTGAGGGAGGGCCAAGCCAAGGATTTAGAAGGAAAGGAGGTGTGGCCCTTGAGCGAGGAGCGGCACACGGGCACGGTGAAGTGGTTCAGCCCGGCCAAGGGGTACGGCTTCATCACTCCAGATGCCGAGGGGAGCGAAGATATCTTCGTCCATTACTCGGCTCTCGAAGGTTCAGGCTTCAGGAGCCTGGAGGAGAACCAGAGGGTGGAGTTCGAGATCGAAGAGACCCCTAAGGGCCCCCAGGCGATCAACGTAGTGAAACTCCCTTAACCTGTAGGAGCCTCCTTATGGAGGCTCTTCTCTTTCGGGTTCTCTCACCTTCTATGATATAATTAGAAGCGATTCTCATTAGTTAGGGGGGTGAGCCCTGGAACCCGGCGGGTTAGCACGGGAGGTGATGGAAGCCATCTCCGGCAAGAAGGGCTGGGATATCGTGATGCTCGATATCCGGCCTGTGTCGCTGTTGGCCGACTACTTCGTCATCGCCACAGGGGCCAACGAGCGGCAGGTGAAAGCGATCTTAGAGGAGGTTTTGACTAAGACGAGGGAGGTGGAGGAGAAGCCGCTGCATGTAGAGGGCACCCCGGAGTCAGGCTGGGTGCTCCTCGACTACGGGAGCGTCATTGTGCACCTTTTCACTCCCTCCCAGCGGGAATATTACCATCTAGAGGGGCTCTGGAGCGATGCCCCCTTGGTGGTGAGGATACAGTAAGGGAATCGCGAAGGGCGCGAAAGAAACTGTAGCGTCGGGCTTAAGCCCGA
>DMLA01000169.1:1228-3175 GCA_003453555.1 Chloroflexota bacterium
GCGTCGGGCTTAAGCCCGACGCTACTTTTCAGGCCCCAGATCCTCGCCAATTTCACCCTCCCTTTCGAGGTAGTGGCTTGGTGTTTCACATGATCGGAAGACGCCGAAGGCAATTTGGCTAGAGGCAAAGCCCGAAGGAGATACGCTCTGTTGTTAGGGAAGGCCTTCCTAAAATTGATCTTCCTCATTCACCTCCCCATATTGGGGAGGGGCTTCTCCAACGGATTCCACAACAAAGGGATAGTTCGCATCTTTCTCAGGTGATTCCATCCCTTTGAGTTCAACAATAAAACGCCATTCGTCGCCGTAATCGAAGAGAAAGAGCATCTTCTTCTTGATCTTATCAAAAACTCTGTTTATCTTCATTCTCTTTACACCACGAAACTCACTCTCCTCTCCTATATCTGCAAATAGTTCATACCCTTCCTTTGACTCCGTCCACCTCTTTATCTCGTCATAAAACCCAAAGCAATGGTCGAAATAGAAGTCGAAACTATCTAGGATGGCTTCTGCTAAGTTGTACAATGTAAACCCCTCAGGGATGGCTAAAACTCTATAAGGCTGCCCTCTTACCTTGCCATACCAATCACTTAGGGTTGCTTTCATGAGGTATATCTTTTCCCCTTGTTTTGCTTTGCGTTTTCTCATAGGTATCATGCCCCTTTTCTTACATTTCGGCTAACTAATAGCAAACGAAATAGTCCGTATAACCCCGATATTTGGAAAGAATATGAACTATGCATCCCAGGGTGGATGACTCAACCAACCATCCTAGAACATCACCTCTTCCGCCGTCGTCTTATACTCGCAGAACTCCCCCTCTGGGAACCAGTAGGCGATTTCTTGAGCGGCTTCTTCGGGGTCGCCAGCGGCGTGGATGAGGTTGCGGACCGCTCTTTTCAATTCATTGGCTATCACTGGGGAGGTGGTGGAGAAATCCCCTCGGATGGTCCCCGGATCGGCGTCGGCGGGGAGGGTGAAGCCGCATAGTTTCCTCACCACGCTGATGGCGTGTACCCCCTCTATGACGCAGGCCACGATGGGCCCCGAGGTGAGATAGTCCACGTTCCACCCCTTGATCATCTCCCCGATCTCCATAGGGTCGTCGGTGCCTATCTCTTGAATGGGGTCCTTGCCATGTTCCTGGTAACTCTTAAGCGTCTTCTCCCCCATCCCCCGTATCCATTCCGGGGTATTAGGGTAATGGTTCTCGGCGAACTCCCGAGATATCTTTGCCATCTTGAGGGCTACGATCTTGAGCCCGGCATCTTCGAACCTGGTGAGGATCTTTCCCACCAGCCCTCTTTTAACGGCGTCGGGCTTCAGAAGGACCAAGGTTCTCTCATGGAAACTGGACATATCCTCGCTCTTTCTCCTCAGATTTTCAGTCTCTCCCGCAGCCAGCGGTACTTCTCCAAAGCCTCCTGGAGGCGACCACCTTTCATATAGGCGTCTCCCAGGAGTTGTTGGGTGGGCAAGTGTTCTGGGGCCTCTTGGGCTGCGGCCTCCAGATCCTCAATCACCTCCCCAATGAGCGTAGCCTCAGAGTGGATGATGGTGCGGTAATGAGTTAAAGCCTGGTCACGCTCCCCCTGGGCTAGATAGGCCCGGGCCAGCCCCAGACGAGCCTGGTGATCTTGTGGCTCAGCGGCTAGGCGAGCCAGGTGCCCCTCTATGGTAGGCGGGGCCTCTTCGATGGCCACTTCCTCTTCTATCGGCTGGGCGGGAAGCGCCTCTGCTAACTCCACCTCTTCTTCGGCGAGGGGTGGCGCTTTCTCCCATTCTGCCTCCTCGACCACCTCTTCAGGGAGTTCTTTCAACTCTCGCAGCCAGTCAGGCACCTCCTCCGGTGGTGTGGGCGGCGCTACCTCCTCTCCTACTTCCTCCATGGGCGGAGGGGCTAGCCTCTCTAACCAATCAGGTACCTCTTCGGGTGTTGGAGCCTCC
>DMLA01000169.1:3588-6234 GCA_003453555.1 Chloroflexota bacterium
TCGGGCATCTCCTCCTCTGCCATTTCCTCCACCACTTCTTCAGGCTTTGGCGGGGCTACCTCTTCCACCTCTGGCACCGGTGGTGGGGTGGGTATCTCTTCCAAGCGAGGGAGGAGGACTTTCTCTGGCGGTAGAGGTGAGGCTTCGCCGAAGAGTTCCTGAGCCACTCCGTTCTCCGGGTCTAAGGCTTGGGCCCGGGCGAGGAGGGTCTCGCCTTCCTCCTCCTGGCCGCTTTCCTTCCAGATGAGCCCCAGGATGAGGTTAGCCTTTAGGCAGTTGGGAAGGAGTTCTAGGATCTCCTGACAACTCTCAGCAGCCTCCCGGCGACGACCCTCCCGCCACAACGCTTCGGCCAGAGCCACTTTCAGATCGACGCGGTCGGGGTCTTCTTTGAGAAGAGGTCTCAACTCGGTGATGGCACGGTCGTAGAGGCCTTCTCTTAAGTAGAGGCGAGCGAGAGCTGCCGGGGTGAGTTTAACCCTGGGTGGCTCCACGCCCTCCCGTTCGCCGTAGAGCCGTTTCAGTTCCTGGCGGATCTCCGTATTTCCAGGGGCCAGCTCAAAGGCTCGTTCCAGATGCCAGATCGCTTCCTCTAGTTCCTTGTTCTCATCATGCACCACCGCTAGCCCCACGTGGGCGATCACATCCTCCGGATTGGCACCCAAGACCCTGGTGAAAAGGCTAGCCGCCTCATCATACTCCTCCCTCTCCAGGGCGGCTTCTCCCAGTAGCCGATAGGGCATGATGTACTTTGGGGACCGCTCCAGGATATGGCGGCAGATGGCTATAGCCTCATCGGTGGATTGGGCTTTGATCAGCTCCTTCACTTCGTCGCAATATTCGCCCAGTCCTATTTCAGCCATTTTCTCACCCCCACTCTTAAAGCCGGACTCTTACTTATTATGAGGCTCCTTAGCCTAAATGTCAAAGTCTAGGTAAGGTGATGGACCTCTTTCACATTTTGGAGGAGATCATCTATGGAGGGGGATCTACCAGGCGCGGGGCCCAAAGGGTCTTCGGCCTCCTCTCTGCTGAGAGCGGCGAAGGTAGCCAAAACAGAGTGGCTCAAGGCACCTAAATCGTAGCCCCCTTCTAGGGTTAGAACTAAGCGGCCTTGGCAGAGTTCCTCCGCCAGGGAGACCAGAGTGGTGGTGAGGCGATGGAAGCCGGCAGTGGAGAGGCGCATTCCTGCCAGGGGGTCGGCCCAATGGGCGTCGTAGCCTGCGGAGACGAGGATCAGTTCCGGGTGGTACCGGCGAGCCAGAGGCAGAAGTATCTCCTCGAAGGCCTGAGCATATCCCTCATCGCCAACCCCATAAGGTAGGGGGACGTTGACAGTGTAACCTTCCCCTCTCCCTTGTCCCTTTTCCCTCCAATGGCCGGTTCCGGGGTAATGAGGGTATTGGTGGGTAGAGAAATAGAGGACGTCGTCTCGTTCGTAGAAGGCATCTTGAGTACCGTTGCCATGGTGGACATCGAAGTCGGCGATGAGTATTCTAGACAAACCATGTTTCTCGATGGCGCATTGAGCGGCCAAAGCCACATTGTTGAAGAGGCAAAAGCCCATCCCTTGGTCCCGGAGGGCGTGGTGACCTGGGGGGCGGACGAGGGCGAAGACGTTATCCACCTGGCCTGAGAGCACCGCCTCCACGGCGTTGATTAGACCTCCAGCGGCCATCAAGGCAGCCTCGTAGGAGTGGGCATTCACGTATGTATCAAGATCTAGCATGCCCCCGCCAGATTCCGCCACCATCTCTACCCGCTTGATATAGTTTGGGTCATGTATGGTGGAGAGGAGTTCTAGATCGAGGGGTGTGGCTTCTACGGAGGTCAGTCGGGCCAGGGTTCCTGAACTTTCCAGAGATTGCATTATCCTTTGCAACCTCTCACTGCGCTCCGGATGGCCGGGGATGTTGTGTTCCAGATATATGGGGTGGAAAACGTAGCCTGTGGTCATCGGTCAATTCCCCCTTTTGCTACAACGTAGAGGACGCGGAAGTTGGCGGGGATGCCTTCTGGGGTAGCCAACTCTTGAATGCGGGAGAGGAAGGCGTCAATGAACTCTTGACGTTCGTTTTCTGATAACTGCTCCAGCATCACCTCTATGGGACCCACGGAGAGGGTGAACTCCCAGACCTCCGAGGCCTCTCGGAAGGCGAGGTCGTACCGCTCTTCGACTATCTCGATGTCAGAGAAACCCGCTGAGGTGAGGAGGGCTTCTATATCCCCGGGCCTCCAGGCGATGGGGTTAGGTACCACGGGCCGGAGGCCGTACTCTTTTATCGTCTCCCCTAGGATGGGCCATTGGGGGACGATGGCCCCTTTTCCCCAAAGGGAGAGGCCCAATTTCCCTCCTGGCACAAGCACACGGTGCATCTCCGCTAAGGCCCTCTTCATATCGGAGAAGAAGAGGGCAAAGCCGCAGGTCAGAGCCTCAAAGGAGTTAGCGGGGAATTCCAGGTTTTGAGCCTCCATACAGGCGCAAGTGATGTTGGAGAGGCCATGCTTCTTGGCTTCCTTCTCCGCCTCGGCGACCATGCGGGGGGAGTAATCGGTGGCCGTCACCTGGCCGGCGGGACCCACCTTTTTGGCGGCGGGGATAGCCACCGCACCGGTGCCACAGGCCACATCCAAGATTCTATCTCC
>DMLA01000225.1 GCA_003453555.1 Chloroflexota bacterium
GGGCCTATCTTACGGAGTCTCCGCTTCAGCCTCTTTATCTTCTTCTCTAGCCCCTGAGGTATCTGGGAGATAGGGGGTAGGGAAACCAAGCGGGCGTCCATATCCAGGGTTAGTTGCTTGGGTAAGGGCGCCACGAGGAGATCTTCTAGGTCGGTCTCGATCTGTCCTTGCAAGGCGGCGAGCCTATCTTTCCACCTCTCTACCTCTGATATGGCTTGGCTATGCTCCACCTCACACCGGTGGAGACCATCGCGGAGATGGGCCTCCTCTCTCTCCTGGCGGCGTTGTTTTCTCTCCAGAGAGGTCAACTCTTCCTCCGCTGGTTCGATGAGGCCTTGCAGAGTGGTTAAGCGAGTTGACAACTCCTTGGCCTGTGCCTCTAGCGCCTTGACCTCCTCGGTTAGGGTTTCAATCTCCTGGGAGAAGTCCCTCTTTCGGGCTTCCTTGGCCTCTATCTGGGCTTCAAGTTGTTCCAGGTTCTCCTTCCTCTCCTTGAGCAGCGCTAGATGGGCCATCGATTCTTCCCCTTCGCCCCCCCAAGTGGCCATCCGTTCCTGGAGCCTGGCCAGTGCCGCCAGGGTATCCTTCTCCTGGGCCTCCGATTCTCCGACTTGAAGTGAGAGGTCAGCGATGGAAGCCCTGATCTGCTCCAACTCCTCTCCCGCTTTGGTCTCGATGGTTTGCCGCCATTCCACCTCTTGGAGAAGCCTCCCCAAACGGGTCTTGTGCTCCGAGAGATCGCCTTCCTTGGCTCTTAGGCGCTCTCCCACTTTCTGCTCTCTCTTCTCCAGGGTTCGCATTTCCGATAGTAGCCTATCGTGTCGCTCTTTCGCCCCTCTCAGTTCCTCTTGGATGTGCGGCTTCTCCTCTTCCAGGGAGGTCATCTCCCGCTCCAGGGCCCGTTCCAGCCCCTCGAACTGGGGAGCACCGGCGATGAGGGCTCCCTGGGAGGTTAAGAGTTCGCCCTCCAGGGTCACGAACTGGAAACCGGCTGCATCTTCCCGATGAACTCTCTTGGCGGTGGCGAGGTCTTCAACGATGAGGGTATAGCCCAGAAGGGCCTGGAGGAGATGGCGGAAACGCGGCGCGCTCTTTACCTGGTCGGAGGCTAGGCCCAGGATGCCCGGTCCGCGGGGAGGAGGGGGACTCTGAGGGGCTTTTATGCTATCCAGGGGAAAAAGGATGGGCCGACCCTCCATGAGCCTCTCCGCATCCTTCCAACTCTGAACCACTAACCCTTCCCTAAGCGGCCCCAGGGCCGCTCGAAGGGCGGCTTCTAAGGGAGGAGGCACCTCGATGAGGCTGGCCAGGGTGCCCAGGACGCCTTCCTGGCTGACCGCTTTGGCCTCGGGCCGAGCAAAACCTCGTCGCATCTTGCCCAAAACCTGGTAGCGAGCCTCCACCTCCTCCTCCTGGGCTTGGAGCCTGTTTTGCCGCAGAAGAGAGGCCTCGAGAGCGGCCTTTTGTCTCTCTCGCTCCTGAGCGAGAGCCCCCCTCTCCACCTCTAAGGCTCGCTTTTCCCTCTCCACTTCGGCCACAATCCCCTCTAGGTGGGACACCTGAAGGCGGAGAGCGGTCAAAGCCTCTCTCTCTTCATCCCTCTCCTTTAGGAGGTCCCTCTCCCTCTCCCGGATTTGAGAGAGTTGGCTGCGGAGTTCCGCGGAGCGGGTAGCCAACTGGAAGGCCAACTCCTGGGCCCGGGAGAGCCGGTCTTGAAGGGAGAGGCCTGATGAATCTAAATCTAGTTCTTGAACGCTTAGCCGCTGGTTCTCACTTCTACGAGTGAGCGAGGCCAGTTCCACATCGATCTCCTCCTCTTGTCTCTTGAGGAGACGGAGCCTCTCCTGGCTCACCGCCAACCCCCTGAGGAGACCTTCCTGCTCCTGGCGGAGGGTGTCTCTCTCCTTTCGCCAGAGGGCCAAACTCTGAGCGAGTTCCTCCTGTCGGGAGTCGAAGACTTTGAGTTCCTGGGTCAATCCTCGGAGTCTATCCTGGAGCCCTGCTAGGGCCTCTCTTTTTTCCTTCTCCACTCTCTTCGCCTCTTGGAAGGCGGCGCTCTGGCGTTGCCACTGATAGCCGTACCAGACCTTGAGGTTCTCTTCCAGTTCCTGGGAGGCGACGTCGTACTCCGCGGCCCTCTCCGCCTGCCGGCGGAGGCTCTCCAGGTGAGGGGTGATCTCGGCGATGATGTCGTTAACCCGCCGGAGGTTCTCCTCGGTGGCCTCCAGTTTCCGCAGCGCACTGTCCCGTTTGCTCTGGTAGATAGTGATCCCCGCTGCTTCCTCGAAGAGAGTGCGTCTCTCCTGAGGCCGCATGGCGAGAGCAGCATCAGTTAGCCCTTGGTTGATCACCGTGTAGGCGTTGCTGCTCAATCCCCCCTTAACCAAGAGTTCTACGATCTCTCGGCGCCGCACTCGGTTTCCGTTGAGGAGATACTCGTTCTCGCCGGAGCGGTAAGCGCGCCGAGCGATAGCAACCTCGCTGTATTCGATGGGCAGCCAACCAGAGGTGTTGTCGAAGGTGAGAACCGCCTCCGCCATCCCCAGCCGGGCTCGTCCTTGGGAGCCAGCGAATATGAGATCCTCCCCTTGCCTGGCCCGGAGGCTCTTGTAACTCTGTTCACCCATCACCCAACGGATAGCATCGGCGATGTTGCTCTTGCCCACGCCGTTGGGCCCCACGATGGCCGTTATCCCGGCGTTGAAGTCGAAGATGGTCCGCTTAGCGAACGATTTGAAGCCTTGTAGTTCCAGATGTTTGAGATACATAATCGCCTACTAGATAGGGAGCCCAAGAATCTAAGACCACAATATGTAGTGGTCATCTCTGCGACGAGGATAGTATAAGGGGGATTGTCGTTGCTGTCAACTTTTGTTCGTGGCGTCAGATGTTAACATCTGACGCCTCAGAGACCCACTTCGCTTCCACTAGCGAAGCTTCCACTAGCGAATGATCGTTGAGGTGATAATTACGGGCGCTTGAGTATGGCCAATCGATGTCTTTCTCCACCAGCCCGGCCCTCACAGGGTTTTGGTGGATATATTCTACTTTGGTGCGTAATGTCTCTTCGTTGGTAATCAGCAGATCATCGAACCTATCCATCCATACTTTGAACACCTGACGACTGCCAGGAGGCAACCGCAATGATTCCACTATCCGATGATGTCCGTCATTCTCTAACTTCTTCCTTATGCGGAAGGAGCGAGGTGTACTTTTTGAAATCACGCATGATGTGGAGATGTTCTTCTCCTCTGAAATTTGAAGGACGAGGTGGAGATGGGTGGGCATGATGGAGTAGGCGATGAGGGTAAAGTCACCTCGGCGTTGCATGAAATCGAGGGAGTCGATGATTAGCCGGTAGTAGGAGTCGTTGAGCAGAAGGGGCTTGAAGTCCACAAAGGTTGTGGTCATGAAGAAGACACCGCCGCTGGCGGTCAACTGGCCGCGACCTATACGCCCCATGCTCTCCTACTCCTTTTAGTGGTGGCAGATGTTACCATCTGCCACTGGATGGATGGTCCAACCTTGTGCTGGCAGGAGGTAACTCCTGCCAGCACTGAAAACCGTGGTCAAAGGCTACTCATCCGAGGCGATCTTCTCCAGGGCCTGGCGGGCAGCCTCTTGCTCGGCCGTCTGTTTGTTCCTCCCCTCGCCCCGCCCGTACACCCTCTCTTCGATGAGAACCTCGACGGTGAAGACCTTATTGTGGTCTGGGCCACGCTCATCGATGGTGCGATAGAGGGGCGTGGCCTGGAACCTCCTCTGGGCCTCCTCTTGGAATAGACTCTTGTAATCCCGCAGTTCTCCCTCGAGTACCCGTTCCGTTTCAGGCTCCAGGAAGCGGAGTATGAACCTCTCGGCGGCCTTGAGCCCCCCGTCCAGATAGAGGGCTCCCACCAGGGCTTCGAAGGCGTCGGCCAGGAGGGAGGGCCGCTCCCTACCTCCGCTCTCCTCCTCTCCTCGGCCTAGGTAGAGATAGCGGCCTAGATCCAGGGTCTGGGCGAAGCGGGCCAAGGTCTCCTCCTTCACCAGTGCGGCCCGTAGGCTGGTTAGTTCGCCTTCGCGCATCTTTGGGTAGCGGCGGTAGAGATAGTCGCCGGCCACGAAATCCAAAAGGGCATCCCCCAGGAACTCCAAACGCTGGTTATCACGAGAAGGGAAGGAGGGGTTCTCATTGAGATAGGAGCGGTGGACGAGAGCCTCTCTGAGGAGGGCATCGTCCACGAAGGGGAAGCCTAGGACCTCCTGCAACTCGGTTAAGGTAGACATAATCCAAGCCCGTTTCTAACCAAAGTGATATCGGTTCGAGCAATAGTTAACATAATGGGACATGGTTCAGTCCTCGAAGGCCTTTAGGAGCAGGCAGGCGTTATGCCCTCCTATGCCAAAGGAGTTGGAGAGGGCTATCTTCACCTGGGCGGGGCGGGCTTGGTTGGGAACATAGTCCAGGTCGCAGTCGGGGTCGGGGTATTCGTAGTTGATGGTGGGGGGGATGATCCCCTCTTCTATGGTCTTCACAGATATGATCGCCTCCAGCGCTCCTGCTGCTCCCAGGAGATGGCCAGTCATCGATTTGGTCGAACTGATGGGTACACGGTAAGCGTACTTCCCGAAGATATCTTTTATCGCTTCCGTCTCCGCTTTGTCGTTGAGGATGGTGGAGGTGCCGTGGGCATTGATGTAGTCTACCTCATGGGGCTCGATCTGGGCTTTCTTGAGGGCCCTGGCCATGGCCAAGGCCGCACCGCTGCCCCTCTCCGGGGGGGTGATGATGTGATAGGCATCGGAGGAGCCGCCATAGCCAATGATCTCGGCCAGGATCTCCGCACCTCGCTCTCGGGCGCTATTTAATTCCTCCAAGATCAGCGCTCCCGCTCCCTCTCCGAGGACGAAACCATCCCTTTGAGCATCGAAGGGGCGGCTAGCCTTTTGCGGTTCGTCGTTGCGCCGAGAGAGGGCCTGGGTGCGATCGAAGCCCCCGATTACCAGGGGGAGGATGAGCGCTTCGCTGGCCCCAGCGATCATCGCTTTGGCGTCGCCCCGGCGGATGATCTCCCAAGCCTCGCCGATGGCGTTGGTCCCTGTGGCGCAGGCTGAGGTGATACAGAAGTTTGGCCCCCGGGCACCAGTCTTGATGGCTATTGCCCCGGCAGCGATATTGGGAGCCATGGCCAGGGCGGCGAGGGGGCTCACCCGGCGGGCCCCCTTTTTGGTCAGGGTCTCATGGGTGGCCAGGATGCTCTCCAAGCCGCCGATGCTGGTACCAAAGAGCACGCCGATCTGGTCGGCCTCAGAGTCCAGGGGTAGTTTGGCTTGATCCAGGGCTTGCATTGTGGCCACCAAAGCGAACTGGAGGAAGAGATCCATACGACGGGCTTCCCGGGGAGAGATATATTTCGAGGGGTCGAAGTCGCGCACCTCGGCGGCTATTTTAGTTTGGAAATCCGAAGCGTCGAAGCGGGTCAAAAGGTCTACGCCTGACTTACCAGCCACCAGATTCCGCCAAGTGGTTTCTACGTCGTGGCCCAGAGGGTTGATGGTCCCCATCCCGGTGATGACTACTCGTCTCTGCATCCCTACTCCTTTGGGCTCTTTAGGCCGCTCCCCGTGAGGGAGATCACGGTTATGCCTTCTAGGTGGGGCGAGAGTTGTTTGAGAGTGGCCACCGCCACCGCTGAGGTGGGCTCCACATATAGGCCTCGCCTGGCTATGATATCTCGGGCCTGCAAGGTCTCTTCGTCAGTGACAGCCAAGATCGCTCCCTCCGTGGCCCGTATCGCCTCCAAGACCTCTCTCCCACGGATGGGCTCTCTTATACTTATCCCCTCGGCCACCGTGGGTCGAGGTTGCATAGGGGGGCGCCGATGGAAGGCTTCGTATAGTGGTGCGCAACCCCTAGCCTGTACGCCATAGAGGCGGGGAACTTTTTCGATCAGTTTCGCTTCTAGGAGGTCCCTGAAGCCTCGATGGAGTCCCAATAGGTGGGTCCCTTGCCCCACGGGAACTATGACCTTTTCCGGGGCCTGCCATCCGAGGGCCTCGCATATCTCGTAGGCCTCGGTTTTTATCCCTTCTAGGGGCAAGGGGTTCCAATAATGGCTGGCGTAGTAATCTCTTTTGGCCGCTTCTTGTGTCGCCTGGGCGGCTCTCTCGCGGGGGCCGGCGATGAGGATCAGTTTGGCGCCGTAAGCCTCGATCTGAGCCAATTTCTGAGGGGAGGTGTGAGCAGGGACGTATATTTGGGCCTCGATGCCGGCGCGGGCGCAGTAGGCGGCCAGGCTGGCTCCGGCATTCCCCGAGGAGTCCTCCACCACCCGTTTTATCCCCATCTCCACCAGGGCGCTCACGAGGAGGCTTGTGCCTCTATCTTTGAAGGAGCCGGTGGGGGCCAGGTACTCGAGTTTGCAAGCCACTTTCTGTCCGTAGAGTTCGACTTCAACCAGGGGGGTTTGTCCCTCGCCCAGGGAGATGATCTCGGTGACGGGCAACATGGCTCTATACCGCCACAGGCCAGAGATATCGGTGTCGATGGCCTCTCTGGAGAAGGGGAGGCTGTCTTCTAAAGCGAAGGCTGCGCCGCATTCGCAGCGCCACCTTCGCACATCGCTTGGAGCTTTGGCGCAGTTGGTGCAGCGAAAGCCGAACCTCATTCTAGGACGATCTCCCCGCTCTTCCCCCCGCTCTTTTTGACCAAGCGCACATCTTGGATGCGCATGGCCCTCTCTTGGGCCTTGCACATATCATAGATGGTGAGGGCTGATACGGTGACCGCAGTGAGAGCCTCCATCTCCACCCCCGTCTTGCCCGTAGCCTCCACCGTGGCTCTGATCTCTATCCCATCGTCTTGAAAGTCGAAGTCAACGCTTACGTTGGTTAAGAGGAGGGGGTGACACATGGGGATGAGTTCGCTGGTCCGCTTGGCAGCGGCGATGCCCGCCACCTGGGCCACGGTTAGGACATCTCCCTTGGCTATCTCGTTTTTGCGGACGAGTTCGAGTGTCTGGGGGGTCATCACCACGCGACCTTTAGCCACCGCGACCCGCTTCGTGTCGGGCTTCTCTCCTACGTCTACCATGCGCGCTCGCCCTTGGGCATCTAGGTGAGAAAGTGTCATGATCTTGTGAACCGGACTCGGATAAGGCCCTTCACATCATCTAGCGCCGTTTGGAGGACGTTGACTCGGCTATCGAGATCTTCGATCCATTCCACCGGAACCTCGAAGATCTCATAGCCCTTCTGTTCCGCCCGCAAGAGGAGTTCGGTATCGAAGAACCAGCCTTGATCTTTGACTAAGGGGACCAGTTCCCTTACCGCCTGACGCGTTAGGGCTTTGAAACCGCACTGGGCATCGGAGAACTTGTTGAAGAACAAGAGTTTGATGAGCAGATTATAGCCCCGAGAAAAGATCTCCCTCTTCAGTTGTCGGGTGATGACCGACTCTCTCTGGAGGCGGGAGCCGATAGCCAGATGGTAGCCGCCGCTGATCAAGGCCTCAATGAGGGGGGGGAAAGCCTCCAAATTGGTGGAAAGATCCACATCCATGTAACTGACCACGTCAGCCTCGCTCTCCATCCAAGCGCGCCGCAGGGCCCGTCCCCGGCCTTTCTCATCCAGGTGGATGAACTCCACCTCCGGGATCCGCTCGCTCAGCCTCTTCGCCACCTCTAAGGTTCGATCTGTGGAGGCGTTATCGGCGATCACCACCCGCCAATCGTAAGGGCAGCGGGCGTGCAGGAAGGCTACCAAGGTAGAGATGCTCTGCTCCAGCACCCCTTCCTCGTTATAGACCGGGATCACCACATCGACGGTCACTTTTTCCTCTGACACCGTCCCCTCTGTCGGAAATTATAGCACAATATGGCGCTCTCGACTAGAGGGAGACTGTCGAAAAACGCTT